>JAHEGY010000196.1 GCA_024644875.1 Cyclobacteriaceae bacterium | reverse complement strand
TATTCAGAAGGTACGGTTCCTAAAGTAAGCAGGTCGCTGCGCCAGTTATGTACACGGAAAAGATCAGAAGGAGTCCTGCCAAACATAGTCCGAATCTGCTCTCCAGTCATGGAAGAATGTGTGCCCAGTGCCGGGAGTATGTCTTGCAGCGATTCGGAATAGTACTCCCAGGCATGTTCCGTGATCTTCCCGGCAAATGAATGAAAGCGGGTATAATCCGGCGGGATGGCTAGCACTTTTTTCCTTTTACCCAGGTCATCGAAGGCCTTGTATAAGAATTTCTTCAGATCGGCCTGGGACAAAGCCCTGTCTTTATCGCTCCATTGGAAGTATAGCATGCCCTGATTGCTTATTTTATAGTTTCCATGGTGGAATTTCCGGAAGATAGGATTCAAATTCTTCAATTAAATTCGCTTCATAAGCGCCTTCATATTCTTTATTAAAGAACTTGTCCATTGATTCATTATAAAACCTTTCCCAGGAATCTTCTTCATGTCCCGGGTTTATCGGATAAAAGAGAACGCCGTTGGCTTTGGCGGCCTTCATATCACCGGGCGCATCACCGATCATCAGGATCTGATCATCAGGATATTTGCCTTTTGCAGCATAGGCGAGGTGTTCTTTTTTGGAACCGTATTCCTGCCCGCAAATCAACCGCATATAGCCATCCATATCGTTTTCTTCCCATTCCCGCTTCAAGGCTTCTACCGGGGTGGAGGAGACCACCATGGCATCCGCTTTTTTACTGAGTTTTACCAGGGATTCTTTCATAAAAGGGTAAGGAGGGATGTCATGCACCATTTCAGCCACGGTTTGATTAATGGCCTTGCTCCAGCGCAGGGCCTGGTCGATCACAGGGTCATTTACTTCGGCGGCATAGCGCTCCAGTGCCGGATTTCCCAGCTTAGATTCTTTCTTTGTCCACTCGATGACAGGGGTCAGGTCCGGGATCTTTGCATTTCTGGCCTGCACTTCCTTACGGTCACGCAACAGGTCCATGATCTGGATCAGGGTCAGGAAGCGGTTGGCGCCCCTCGTTTTGGAGTAAAGGTTAGCAAAATCCCAGGCATCCCTGGCGTATTTTGAAACCACCTGAAGGTTCCAGTGCATGATGGTATTCGGGCAGAAGCATTCCTTATGCTTGATCTCCATGGTGTCAAATGCGCAACCATCCGAGTCAATCCCTACAAAAAAATCTTTCTGAGGTACCAGGTCTTTCAATACCTGGTGTGGATCATTAGTCATAGATATTAATATTTATATTATCTGATAAGCTAGTTAAAGCTTTTAATTAGTCATTTCTTTATCCAAGGTAGGCCTGAGGCACATAACCGGGTAATTTCTTTTGCGCAAAAACAGGTTGCAGCTTGGCGAAACGCTGTATTCCATTAATAATCGGCACCGATACCCAGTCCTCACCGATCAGGGGCCGCACATAATCGATGAATTCATCCGTTACATCGAATTTATTATCCGCGATCCAGTTAGCCGGGAAAGTCCTTTCCGATAAAGCCACCTTCTCCAGGGGCACCTTGTCGTACTTCACATTATAGATCATCCCCGGTTCACGAAGGATTGTGGCCATCCAGCCATTGCCTTCATTCATGGCAATATCCACGGCTTTCTGTCCAACCTTATACGCTTCATCCAGGTCAACGGTGCTTGCATAGATCATGGTATCCCGCTGGTCCGTTCCCATCACCTGTCCTCTTGCTTTTCCGGTGACATTAAATCCCTTTGAATTTAAGTGATTCACGACTGTCTGGTATACAGATATCTGGCTGGCTCCAAATACCGTATGTCCGAATGAATCTTTCACTTCTCCAATGCTGCCCACGTCAAACCCTTCACTGATGACCAGGATACACCTTCCGTCCTTGTTTAATTGATCATTGACATTATCGGTGAGCTGGTCGAGGTCCACATTGGATTCAGTCATATAGATCTGCAAGGGCATTTCCCGTTTCGGGTCAGCCAGTCTGGAGGCGGCAGGTATATATCCTATCTTCCGGCCCATAGCCTGAATGACGAGAACAGGATCGGCAGGAGAGGAGCCCATGTTTTCCTCGTTGGCATTCTGAATGATGTGCGACCAGTACCGGGCCACACTGCCATACCCCGGTGTATGGTCGATCAGCTTGAATTCACTGTCTCCCACATCATTGTCAATAGTCTTCGGTACACCCGTTCCAATTACATCCAGTCCATGTTCTCTGGCCAGTTCACTGACCTTAAAAGCCGTATGCTGGGAATCGTTGCCACCGATGTAGAAAAAATACCCCACATCATGTGCATTAAAGATCTCCATGATTCGCTCAAAGTCCTTATCCTGGTGTTCTTTGAGTTTATAACGGCATGTGCCAATACTTCCTGCTGCAGGGGTAGTCCGGAGGAGTGCTATTTCTTCTTCAGTCTGAGCGGTAAGGTCCAGTAATTCTTCCTTTAGTACACCTTCTATTCCATGCCAGCCCCCATAGACTTTCCCGAATTTCTCCGGGAATTTCCTGCATGTTTCCACGATTCCACGCAGGGAATTGTTGATAACCGGTGACGGACCACCTGATTGAGCGACGATTACATTTTTTGCCATGCGCTTTTTAATATTTAAAAATCAATTATACCCCTGAATAAGCGTTAAAACCACCATCCACGGGGATGGTTACGCCAGTTATGAATTTGGATAGATCCGAGAGAAGGTATAATGCAGTTCCCTGCAGGTCTTCCGGATCGCCAAATTTTCCCATGGGGGTATTGGTAATTACTTTGTTTCCCCGTTCGGTAAAATCACCTGTTTTTTTATCTACAAGCAGAAATTTATTCTGTTTGGTAATAAAAAAACCAGGAGCTATACCATTTACGCGTATCCCTGCTTTTGCAAAATGTACTGCCAGCCATTCGGTAAAATTATTGATAGAGGCTTTGGCTGCGGAGTATGCCGGGATCTTGGTCAGGGGCCGGAATGAATTCATGGATGATATATTTATGATAACGCCTTCTTTTGCCTTTACCATGTCCTGTGCGAAAACCAGTGTTGGCAGCAATGTACCCATAAAGTTCAGGTCAAAAACATGCCGGAATCCATCCAGGTTAAGCCCGAAAAAAGTATCCTCCAGGTTGTTGAGGTCGTCGGGATCTACAAATTCCTTTTTCGTGGTTGCTGTAGGGTGATTCCCGCCAGCCGCGTTGATTAGAAAGTCAATTTTACCGTATTTGGCATTGATCTCTTCTTTTGCTTTTAGCAGTGAAAGTCTGTCAAGTACGTTGGCGGCTATCCCTTCACATTTCACTTTATATTCAGAAGAAATTTCTTCCGCAACCTTGTCCGCGGCCTCTTTAAACAGGTCGAGTATGATCACTTTACATTTAACGGCAGCAAGTGCAGAAGCCAGGGCTTTACCGATAACACCTCCACCACCGGTTATGATACAGGTTTTACCTTTTAGTTCTTCGAATTTAAACGCCATAGAAAGAGGTTAAAAAAGTTCAGTGTTAATGGTAATTACAAATATAGAAAATATTTATGCACACGTGAACATTGGGAGTATATTATTTTGAAAAAACTGTAAATTTCCCGGTAGACACGGACTTACTTATAAATCGTTTGTGGTTTTTGTTTATGGTATTAAATATTTATCTTTCCAATAAGCTAACTGATTTGAAAAATGAGACTTTTGACATATTTTATTCCGTTCCTTGCATTAATTATACTTCCCAACTGCACCAACCCAAAAGAGAGTAGGGATTCTGAATCTGATATTTCTAAAGCTGAGGGTAATGCTGAAGTTTCAGATATTCCTGACACGCTTGTTTATTCAATACCTTTTAATTATTTGGCAACGGTTGAACAAGCGGAGGCCACATTAAAAAAGGAAATCAGTTCCTACAAGGATGTGCTGGATCTGTTCGAAAAACTGAACTATACGCCTGAAGCGTGGCAGGCCGGGATTCGCGAAATTCCCAGGGTTTATTTGACCATTATCGGGGACCGGTGGGGGAAGACTACCACGAAGGAAATTGATGTTCTATTAAAAAAACAGTTGTTTTTTCGTGGCATGGCGCCATTGATCCTTCAGGCAAACGAGTTGATCCTGAAAGACAGGAAGCGGCTCGAGGAAATCAGGTCGAAATTCAATGAGAATAATTCTCTAGATCAAATTGACCGGACCTGGATAGGAAAACTATCCGTTCTTTATAAGGTCAATTCTTCCGGGGATGAGGTGACCGGGTCAGTGATGGATGAATTGTGGAAGAAGGTCGATATTGTACCGCCCTCTCTGGCCCTGGGTCAGGCTGCTGAGGAAAGCGGATGGGGAACTTCTCGTTTCGCAGCATCTGGCAATGCAATTTACGGGCAATGGACCTGGGGAAAGAATGCCATGGTTCCTGAGCAACAGAGAAAGGAATTGGGGAATTATGGTATTGCGGCTTTTGAATCACTTCAGGAATCGGTCAGCTCTTACATGCTGAATCTCAACACGCACAATGCATATGCAGATTTGCGGAACAAAAGAGCCGAGCTTCGTGAGAACGGTCAGAAAATAACCGGGTCGGTATTGGCAGAGCAGTTGACTAAATATTCAGAGCGGGGCGAGGAATATGTGAAGGGCCTTAAATCCCTTATGGAATATAACCGCCTGGGTCCAACAGATGATGCATATTTGGCTGACGATCCGCCCATATTCCTGATCCCGGTCGCTGATTAAATCAGTTTTCTATTGTTAAACCTCAGCGTTCTCTCATAAGGCCTTGTTTTTAATTTACCAGACTATTTTATAACGATCCAGAATTCCAGTAGTCTAGATAAAAAGCCTCAAGAATTCTGATGGGGTTTGAATTCAATCTTAATGCCTATTTTATTGAACGACCCAATCAGTAAAATCACTCTCGATTCCAGTAATTATATATTTGTTCTGTTCGTTCATTAAATCACTAAGTACTTCCCAAAATACTTCTCTTAGTGATTCATTAATATTTCCATCTTCATCAATCCATTTATCTCTGGCTTCTACAGATTTAAAAACAAAGATCCATCCATAGTTATTGAGATTCTCCCCTTTTGTTTCTTCAATAAGATATAATTCTGCATCTCTTTTATAAGCTTCTTCAATTTTCGGGAATAATTTATTAAGTAGAAATTCCTTATACTGGTTATACGAAATATCTAGGCCAATTATAGTTTTTGTGTCATCATCATAACTCGATAATACTTTAGTGTATTATTCCTGATATCTTATGGAATACAAAATATCTGCAGACATCCACCACATCCCATTGTTCACAAAAAAAAGGTATTTGCCATCAGGTGTGATTTTAGGGCTTATCCCGCCTTTATCTGGTGCTCCTCCAAGAACTCGCACAGCATGGGTCCACTTTCCTGATTCATCTTTGTAGCTAATAAAAATACCTGAATTTTGGGGATTCATTGGATCAAACCTGTTAAAAAGAAGAAATGATTCATCCGGTGAGATATATGGACAGGTTTCATTGCATTGGGTATTTATTTCCTGTCCCATCTTAACAGGTTTAGTATATAGGCCATCAACTAACTCAGCACAGTAGATACCAACATCATCACTTTTGTCTAGCCTATTTCCTTGGAAATACAATGTTCCGGAATTTGATACTGATATACTCCAGTGTATTCTCAA
>JAHEGY010000103.1 GCA_024644875.1 Cyclobacteriaceae bacterium | reverse complement strand
TATTCATCCCTTAAAATATAGGCAGGATTTGTATTGGCGGCTGATAAAATAATAAAAGTGGTGGTCAGGAGTGCTATGACCAAGACGCCCAGGCTACCGAAAATCAGAGTTCCTATTCCAACATCTATATGAAACCTGTACATCACGCCCAAAATCTGATTGGTGAGCACATATCCCAGCACCGCACCAGCTACAGAGGCTGATGTCAGGGTCCAGAAAAATCCCGAATTGAGTTGGATAAGCAAATTCTGACTTGTTGCTCCCATTACTTTCCTGATCCCAATTTCTTTAAACCTTCTGGAAACAAATAGTGATGATAGTGCAAAAATCCCCGTAATTGATAAAATACCTCCAAGCACTGCCAGGGCGAAAAATATCTGACGCATATTGTTGTTTTCCTGGATGGCATTACCAATTGATAGGTCATCCTGAAACATTCCGGTAAAAGGCCTGTCAGCGATGATGCTTTTCCAGGATTCAGACAGGTAATTGAATACATCCTGTTTATTTTCCGATTTTGCTTTGACGACCAGGATATTATATTCTTCCTTGGGAACAGGGATAAATACCTCTGGCACGGTTTTACCGCCACTCCATACTTCCCTGATAATATCTTCAACAACGCCCACAATATATCGCTTACCGTCCACCAGGTTGACCATTTTCCCGATGGGTTCGTCGATCTCAAACCTTCTAAGGTATTCTTCATTCACAATAATGGATTCCTCAAAATCCGTATCACTATCTTTATTGAACAACCTTCCTTCTTTGAGTTTTACCTCCATCAGGTCCAGGTATTCATCACCTACGCGCAATGACCTGACCTCAACATTACCGGAGTCAAGAATAAGATTGGTGTCTTCATAGCTCCATCCAAAATGATTATTTGTGCCGGTGAAATCAACGATATCAGCCCGGTTCTGCACCTTATCTCTAAACAATCTGAATTCTTCCGCGTCATTAAAGTTAACAATCATGAGATCTTCAGATTTGTAGCCCATGTCCAGCATTTTGAGGAATTCAGCATTCTGTGAAAATACTATCCCGGCGACCAGCATGGTTATTGAAAGGGCAAATTGAAATCCGTTCATAATGCGTGAGGCAATGCTTGTACCCTTCAGTTTGATCTGGTTCCTGAAAATATCAGATGGATTGAATCTTTTTGAGTAGAAGGCGGGATACAATCCTGATATGATTGTTGTCAGCAGGAACAACAATACAAACGCAATAAAGAAATTAAGTTTACTGAAATAGGTAAAGTGGATCGGAGCATCCCAAATAGAATAGAACCAGTCAGCCATCCAGGTAAAAACAGCCATTCCGACAATTATCGCCAGCATACTTGTAAAAGACATTTCCAGCAGGAACTGGAAAAAAACCTGTCTAGTACCACCTCCCATTACTTTTCTGACACCAATTTCACGAACCCTGGTGGCCATTAATGACATGGAAGTATTGGCCAGGTTAAAGCAAGCGATCAGGAGGATCAGTATGGCCATTGTTGCAAAGATGACCAGTACTTCATTACGTATCCGGAAATTGGCATTACTTCCGTCTATAACACCCTGATTAAGAATACTTGCGTCTTTGAATTCCACCAGATCGAACTCAGATACTTTCCATTCATCCCTGGCTTCATTTTGTATTGTCACATATTTTCCCAGTTGAGGCTCTATCTGATAAGAAACTACACCTTTGTTCAATCGAAGGTACAAACTGGCCTGCTGCCAGGGTGTCCAGTCATCAGGGGCAATGGAATTTCCGTAAGTGAAATGATCAATGCTGGTCAGGGCATTAAAAATGAAACTTGAATTCATTGGAATTTTTTCAAAAACACCAGCAACCGTTAAATCCACCGATTTCCCGGTTTCGAAATGTATAGACATCCTTTTATCAAGAGCATCCTCATCCCCGAAATATTTTTTAGCCAGCTCCTGAGTCAGGAATATGCTATTTTTATCCTTTATGCTTGCAGCAGACCCTGTTTTAAGTTTTATTTTGAAGAAATCAAAAAAATTGGAGTCAACATAAGCTATAGATTCACGAAAGAGAAGGTCTTCGTGTTTTAAATTCCCGCCCCAGTTGAGGTAACGGGTTTGATCCGCTACTCCGCTTATCTCTTTCGGGATCCTTGGCCCCATGGTAATCGGGGCGAGTTCAAAGCGCTGGATCTCTCCCGAAGCATGTTGTTTGAATTCATGTACCCTGACTATATCAGAAACGTCCTTGTAAAAATTGTCAAATTCATTATTGTAGGCATATAAAAGGTAAATGGTTAAACAAAAAGCCAATGCAACCCCCATTCCGGCTACATTGATCATGACATATACTTTGTTTTTGATAAGATTGCGGACTGCGACAGTAAGGTAATTTCTGAGCATAGTTTAGTGATTTTAGAGTTGTTGACCTGATATTATAAGACGACGGCCGGGAGCAGATAGTTACGCTTCCAAAACAATTTTTTAAGACCTTCATCTCAGTTCGATAAAAAAGAGATCATTCCTTACGCAAGATATGGGCAGGATTTGAATTGGCAGCATTAAAAATGGTGAATGTAGTAGCGAGTAATTTTATGTAAAGAACCAATAATCCTTAACCGGTTCTTTTTGCCATTGCTTCAACAGACCCCGGATTAAACGTCGCTCTTCAGTTGCATTTACCGCAATCAGTATCTGTGGCTCTTGTATATCCAGTACAGCAGTATAGTGCTTCATAAGTATGCCATAAATATCTTTCCCGATCTTCTTTTTGTTGTCGCAGACCCAGCTAATATCTTTTTCCCGTTTAAGGATCAGCCTGGCCAGGTCTTTACCATTTTTCCCAGCGCCCCACAGCACCAGGGGGCGATCAGGATCCCGGTCGATCTCATAAAAATACCTAAGTTTGAGTTCAAAGTACCGGTTGTCTTCATAACAATCCCATGTTCTCGATATCCTGACGGAATGATCCCGCCAGTGATGCAGTATCCTGTCAATTCCTACGATTTTGAACCCTTCCCTGTAAAACCGGAAACAAAGGTCATAATCTTCCGGGTAAACTTCAGGGTCAAAGGCGCCGACAGCATCAAGATCTTCCTTATGTATGATCCAGCAATGTGAAGGAATTACGCATTCCTGATAGATCTCCTCGTAATGGGCATTTCTCTTAGCCACATCGTTCAGCCAGGCGTCATACCTTTTAAAACCTTCTCCCACTTCACCCTCCTCCACGAAATGTGACGTACCCCCGGCTATGACCGTGCCCTTTCCATGTTTCATCCACTCTCCGACCAGGACCTCCAGCTTATAATCCGGCATATAATCATCGGCATCCATCCGGTTTATCAAGGCACCCTGGCAACAGGTGTACGCCTCCTGCAGGATGGGTATCAGCTTATGCCGTTTTCCCTGATAGGCTTTGATACGGCTGTCTTTTTCCGCATAGTCTTCCAGGATTTTCCACGTATTATCCGTAGAATGGTCATTTACCGCAATCAATTCCCAGTTTTCCCAGGTTTGAGCCAGAATAGATTCAAGGCATTTCTCCAGGTACAGTTCCTCATTCTGTACTGCCATAACAATCGAAACTAAGGATTGATGATTTACTGTCGCTGGCATTCAGTATATTTTGGTTATATATTCTGATAAAGATAATTATTATGTCTCAGAGAGCGAATTCGCTTAATTCAAGAATCTGAACCCTTCAATCCTGTTTCCATTGATACTATGAAGAAGGAAATATCATTCAAAATAGGTCAGATCCCATTCATCCTTCCATCTGATCTCAAGCCTGTCATTTACAATATCAATAGGGAGCCATACATACTTCCCGTCAATAGGATTTTTCGGTGTCCAGCGATCCCCCATATAAATGAAAGCATCTTTCTTTCCCTTCACCGGGAGGATATAAGTGCTTTGAGAAAGAAAAGTCAAATGTGCATTTTCTCCAATACAGGGATTGCCCAATTCCGTCCATGGTCCCCAGATACTGTTAGCAGAGGCTGATCTGGCAGCATTCGGGGCCCAGCCTGTACAGTCAGAGCCAATAAAATAATAGATACCCTTACTTGTTTTAAATATTGCAGGGGCTTCCATGTACCGGTTCGGGAAAAAACGCGCATATTTTCCCGAATAGGTTAAGTAATCCTCTGACAGCTGGGAGATATGCAAGGTACTGTTTTCTTCGGATGAATACAGGTGGTAGGCTATGCCATCATCATCCACAAACAAATTCATGTCGCGGGCCATCTGTCCTTTTTCATAATCACGTCCGAGTATATTCATAGTATCGACATGCGCCGGCAGGCATCCGAGGCCCCCGCAATACTTCTCTTTTACGGTATCCGCTACAGGTGATTTATGGAAATCTTTGGCATTGACCGGCCAATGACCTGCATTCGGGCGCAAACTGTGTACAAAATTAAAAGGTCCCAATGGACTATCAGAAACAGCTACACCTGAACGGGCAGCGTCATAGCCCATATCTTTCAACTCCAGATGGAACCACATCACAAACTTCCCGGTTTTCTCATTATAAATTACCTTTGGCCTTTCCAGGATACAACCCTGAGCGATATCATGATTGGGATCATCCTTGACCACCTCCAGAGCAATCCCTTCATCTTTCCACTCATATAAGTTGCCCGAAGAATAGACATGCACCCCAACCTGGGCCTTATTTCCTGCACTGCCTTCAATTTTGTGCTCGCCATACCAGAAATACGTGTTATCATGGTAAAGAATACCGCCTCCATGGGCATTGATATGAACACCCTGATCATCAGGCCAGGCTTCACCCGGTTTAAAACCAGGTCCATTTTTTTCAGGTTTACAATGCATGAGTAAAGGGATGCTGATCAGGTAAAAAAAATATTTTCTCATGGGTTAAAAATCCTAAAGTTTGAAATTGAAGATCAAATAGAATAAAATTGATACATCGAATATAGCAATAGAATCATTTAAAAAAAATTCATGTGAAATATCGAAAGTACGGGGATATGCGGAATCTAAAAAGGAATGATTAAATTTAGAAATCATATTCCGAATATGGACAGAAGAAAATTTATTAAATCAAATACATTAACTGCTACTTCGATTATGGGATATTCCTTTTTCCCGGACTTTCTGAATGGTGCCGGTTCTCTAACAGACAAAAAATCATATGCTGATTACCTCAGGAAAAGCGCCGTTCCAACGGAGGAGCTTGATGTTTTCCTGAATGAAAATTCCTGGGCGCAATTTGATACGGAGGTGGGGTATATTATGGGAAATTACATGCCTCATGATGGCATGGACAACAGTTCAACTATTTCCACAGTCAGCGCAGCGGGAAGCCGGACCAGCAGGATCTATTCTGATAAACCTTGTCGTATAAATACCTATGGAAACAGCTTTACGCAGTGTCACCAGGTCAGTGATGCAGAAACCTGGCAGGAATATCTCGCAGGGCACCTCGGGGAACCCATAAAAAATTTTGGAATGGGTGGTTTCGGGGTATACCAGGCATACAGGAGGCTCATCAGGCGTGAAGGGGAGGATAAAGATTCAAAATATGTGATCCTTTATATGTGGGGAGATGATTATGTGCGAAGTGTCTTCAGATGCAGATATGTTACTTATTATACTACGTGGAATGATTATGGAGGATATATGTTCCATGGAAATTTCTGGTCAAATATAGAGATGGACCTGGATTCCGGGGCTCTTGCCGAGAAGAACAGCAGAATCTCCAGTAAAGAAGAAGTCTATAATATGTCAGATCCGGATTTTATGTATGAAAACCTAAAAGATGATCTGATGGTGCAATTGCACCTGATGGCTGATAATATGGTCAATTCAGATGTTGACGTAAAAGGACTTAAGCGGCTGGCGGAGACCCTTGATGTACCCGGTGTGGATTTTACGAGTGAAGAGCGTATGCAGCGAACCGCTAATGATCTGAAGAACAAATATTCCTTTGAAGCTACAAAATATGTTCTGGACAAATCAAAAGAATTCTGCAGGAAGCATAATAAAAACCTGTTAGTTATCCATTTTGACCCTTACGGGGTTCTGCGACCGATGATCCACGGAGAAGCCAGGTACGACCAGGAGATAGTAGATTATATAGAGGAAAATGACTTTAAGTTCTTTGACATGAACCATGTGCATGTCGAAGATTTTAAAAAATTCAAGATACCTCTTGATGAATATTTGCAAAGATATTTTATCGGGCATTACAATCCTTCCGGCAACCACTTCTTTGCCTATGCCTTAAAAGATACATTGGTGGACTGGCTCGATCCAAAACCGATCACTTACCAGCAGGGGGATGGAAAACTGATCCGGTTCAAGGGTTATCTGGAAGAATAAATCATTGAGAATCAGAATAATCAGAGATCTGGGATTAAATTGTATATATCAATTATGATAACACTAAGACTATGACAGATGTTTCTCTATACATTCCGGGAAACCAGTAGTATCCGAAATATGCCTTAAGATTCTAATAATCAAATGCACTTAAGGTTATCCTTATACATATCTATAAAAAATAAAAAGTTATTTATTATCCAGTTTTATCCTTGTTTTGGGTAGGGATTCCGGATAGTTCTCCTGTATGAATTCAATAAGTTTTTCCCGTATAAACACCCTCAGGTCCCAGGCAGTAGGTGAATTCCTGGCACTGACAAGCGCTCTTAATTCAACGTTGGATTCTTTGGCATCGGTCACCTGCAACACATTTACGTTTCCGTCCCAGAGTTCTGTTTCCTTTAATAAGCGGGTAAGTTCATCCCTGAGTGCCGAGACTGGCATCGTATAATCTGTATATATAAATACAGTTCCGATAATATCCGCTGATGTTCTTGTCCAGTTCTGGAAAGGTTTATCTATGAAATAGGTTGTTGGAACCACCAGCCGGCGTTTATCCCATATCATCACAACCACGTAAGTAAGATTGATCTCTTCTATCCATCCCCACTCGCCTTCCACGATTACTGCGTCATCAATACGGAAAGGTTGGGTGACGGCCAATTGAATACCAGCCAGTAAGGTCCCGATCACTTTCTGAGCTGCTAGTCCCACTATGATCCCTGCTAATCCAGCCGAGGCAAAAAGACCAATCCCGATCTTCCGTATACTTTCGAAGGAAAGGAGGATCATGCCTATGGCAAAAATAATGATTATGAAATTCAACACCCTGCCAAGAAGATTTACCTGAGTATATACTTTTCTACTCTGTAAATTATCTTCTTTGGAAATATCATATTTATCCAGGAGAATTATTTTAAATGTATTCACTACCTCAAGTAAACTCCAGGATACCGTGATTATAATCATGAGGTGTGTCTGGTTCAGGAACAATTCCAGAAACTCCGGTGGTTCATCCACCAGATACATTACTATTGGTTTCAGGAAAATCAAGATTAAGGTGAGTATTACTGGTATAATCAGATTTCTGTATTTCTTCATAAGGCTGATTTTATTAAAGCTGAAGTATATTTTTTTCTAGCTAATCTCTTGTTACGGAAAGAATCTATCTCAAATACAGTGAAGAATTAATTCCACCTTCCAATAATAGTCAATACCATCCATATTCCGCAAATTTACACCAACAAGATGAATATAGGATACCGTAAGTTTCGGGGATAATAGGAAATCCTTTCAGATTATGGTTCGGGATTTATTCTGACATGGTCTAATATGGCCCGATAAAACCTTCTGGCATTATCCAGTCGATCAAGAATCTCCTGATCCGGCACATCTTTTCCATGCTCCTCATCATCAATAACCTGGATCAAGGCCAGTTGCTTATCAATTATAACAGGCGCCTTATCAGGATTCCAGGTAGGTTTCCCATCAACGATAAAATAGATCGGTGAAGTATGCGCTACTGCCCCGTTTTCACAATATACAGCGGCAGTGAGCCATTGACTTTTATCCAATATATGATCTAATTCGATAGTTATGGAATCCAACTTGTCACTGTTCATGTGCCCGTGCACCAATCCATCATTATTATATATTTCTATGCGGTCAATAGTCCCTATACTGGGATGCGAAAAAGCTTTTACTTTGATTTTACTTGTAAAGCCCAGGTCTCTTATAATTTCCCTGCCCGGGTAGTTGCCATCCGCTTCAAGGATGAGTGCCGGACCGTTAGACACAAAAGTCCGGCCTGTTTTTAATCCTTCAAACCAATAATCAGCTGAAAATGTATCGCCGGTATACACAAAAGTCCTGACCTCTCCCAGTGTCGAGCCCCAGGGGATATCACTCCCCGCTGCTGCTGATATCCTGAAGCCAAGGTTCAGGTAATCATAGTAATCAGGGGCATTTATTTTCGAGAATTGAAGTAATTCCACAAAATCTATATCTTCGGTGGTAATATACCAGGGAAAACCTCTGGGAAGATCGCATCCGTTCCAGGAAAAGTGTGCAAAACCAACCACAGCATCTTCCTGCATCTGCAGTCTTTTAAATATCAGGTCGTAATAATTATATTGCGTTGTATCGCGTTCCATCCGGGTTATATTCAATCCAATAATATGGCCATAGGTGCTTCTAGGACCCTCTTGGCCGGATACAAGGCAAATGTCCCCTTCACAGGTCCTTCCCGTCTCACCAAAACCTTCCTGCTTAAAGTCAGTCCCCAGGTGGTGTCCCATTTCGAGGATATTCACCAGGTGTATATCTTCCGCCTTGGCATATTCCATCAGGAATTGTTTGAATGCAGGCCTGGTGGTTGGATGGTGAACATGAACATCTCCTGAATACCAACCCTTTGCGGGCAGGTTTATCCATCGTTTCATGGTAAATGTCATGCTGACCTCTTTTTCATCACCTTTTACTGTGATCTTTTCTTTTATGGGGATAAACTCCATACCATGTTCAAGGCTGACCTGATATTCATCCGGTTTGAGTAGAATGGAAAAATTTCCTGTGGTCTGATATATAACCGGATCCTTCCAGTGTGGAATTGATGAGAGGTCTTCATAAACATAACTCCGATCCTCATTATCTCCTCTTCCGTTCATCCTTCTCACCGGTCCAATCCAGTTTTCATCCGATTTGTATTCTATACCTTTGTAGAAGACCGGTGTCAGGGAAAAAGAATCTATTCTTGCACCATCTGGTGGGACATAGGCTACAGTATCTTTCACACCACTGATGCAGGCCATTACGGGTGTCACCTTCCCGGTTTCCTCCTCCAGTACCGTTATTTTGACCAGTACTTTTTCATTCTGTCCTTCCTTTTTTTCTGAACATCCCTGATAATGAAATGTTCCACAAATCAGAATCAGATTGACCAGAACTATTTTAATCGTATTCATAAAGGTCCAATTAATGTTTTTCAATATTTTAATATCATAATGTAACTAATAGTATAATACATCCGTGGCTAAAACATGATATTATCATGAAGGTTTTGGTTTATCATAAGTCCCTGGTATATAGGGGAATTTTTTTTCAATATCATCAAGCATTTCCACCCCCAAGCCCGGTTTATCCGGCAAGGTAAGATAACTATCCTTAAACACAAGAGGCTCCTTAAATAAATCAGTTCTTAATGGATTATAAGTCTGGTTAGATTCGAGCATGATGAGGTTCGGTATACCTGCTGCCAAATGACCATTGCTAATGGTTAATAAAGCCCCATGCCAGTTATGCGGTGCACACAATTGTCCCTGCAGATGTGCCATTCTTGACACATACCATGACTCTGTTAAGCCCATAACGCCCGCATCCGGCTGTACGATATCCATCGCTTTACGGTCTATCCATTCTTTATAATCAAAACGGTTGTCCATCACATCCCCGCCATAGGATAGTTTCACATCCTTCAGGGACTCCTTTATCCTGATATAATTCTCTCTTGCCCGGGGCCCAAGCCGTCTGGTCGGATCTTCTATCCATATCAGCTTCATCTTTTCCGCTTCCGGGATAAATTGCATAACCTGATCCATATCCCACTGTGCATTACATTCCTGGATCAATCCAAAATCAGGTCCTACAGCCTCCCTTATTTTCCATACCCCTTCAATATATTCTGTCATGGTCATGCCACTGACCGACCAGTGTGTGCCGGGCCTGAATTTATACGCTTTAAAACCTTTTTCCTTCAATTTCAAGGCTTCATCGATCAGGTTTACAGGCCATATATCGCCATCATACATTTCGCCAGCGCTGGCATAAACAGGAATATTTGGATCCGGGTCATGATCAATCGCCAATAACTTATAAACCGGAATACCTTTTGCTTTCCCGATAATATCCCAAAATGCTGTATCAACACCAGCCCAGCCTACCATAGGGCCACGTTTTAAAACCCCGGATGTAAGAAAATCTATATCAAATGGGTTTTTACCGATAATGGCTGGTTTGATAATCGTTTCGATATATTCCTTGACTTTCGCCGGTCCTCCGTATTGGGTAGCACCCCCAATCCCCTTTATCCCTACATCTGTAAATACTTCAACAAGGATACTATCCGTTTTCCAGCATTTATACCTTTCCGGAATCCAATCCAGGTACCATTGCTCATCGGGTGGTAATTCACAGGACAATAAAGTTACCTTTACATCCGTGACCTTTATTTTTTCTTTTTCCAATCCATCAAGCGGATGATTGCGGGACAGGCGATTGTTGTTTCGGACCCGCTTATCCGTACATCCAAATAAGGTTCCCGCGGAGAGTGCTCCTGTGATGGCAAGACTGTTTTTAAGGAAGGCTCTCCGATTTGATTTTGACTCAGGTATTAACATTAAGATTTTTAGTTTTCAAGTAAATCCCAAATACGAATAGAAAGTGGTTGAATTTCAGGCAATTCATTCGATGGTTTTTCATAGTAAAAATAGGTGGCTGAGGCTACATCATCCGACCTGTAGAAATTCACCCATCCTTCCGGGAGGTCCGGATCCGAAAGATCCACGATCTCATCCGGCTTATATATATGCGTAAATTCCGGAGCCTGGTGTATCGTGATGGGAATCAGGTTTACACCAGCCTTTTGTAATTCCAGCACATCCGCTTTCTGACTTCCTCCAATCTGCTGAAGTGTGACCATGCAATCCGTTTTGAAATATACCGGATCGGGAATGTGATAGCGGTAGAATGTCCACTGTAAATTATCGGGATCGGCAATCGGACAACCCTGGTAGTCATTATAGTACTGTCCCTGTCCCCAGGCCGTTCCAATATAATCTTCCGTGCCGGTCCCCACAAGGGTTGGATAATCAGTATCGCCATTCAGGTATACCTTTACCTCACCCTCTCCCCACCAGTAATCTTTATAGACCGGGTTGGCATGGACACTTACGTTTGTACCAAGATATCGCCCCTTACCTTTTATTTCCGGCAACAACATGAAATCCTGTGTCAGCGTAGTTGCCGTATCCCTGTGCCAGAAGCAATGAAAATACATAAAAGAATCTTCCCATTCTGACAATACCTGAAGGTTGACATCATAAAAGATCATTGGCAATTCGATGCCGGATTCATTAACAATTTCAATTTTAGCAGACTTCCTGAACGGCATTTGAATATTCGTATTGAAAGAACGTCCTTCAGGATTGGAGAAAAGGGCATTCTGGAAAGCTGTGGCCCTTCCCAGTCCGATCCCAAAGAAATCACCAATTGGTGCGGAGACAGCAGGTCTCTTTTCGTCATCCCAGTACATATTGATCACCAGGCTTCTGAGCATTTGTGGTGAGCGGTCGCTTATGGTGATCCAGATGCGGTTGATCATGCCAGGTCCCTGTATATCCAGCAGGGATTTAGTCTCCCCGGCCTTAATAAAATCACAAGGATGCCCTTTGGCCCCATAGTTCTCTATACCACCCTGTCCTTTATCTCCGCTGATGTTCTCAAAACTCACCCAGCGTGCTTCGATATTATCCGAATACTCATAAAGCTGATTTGGTATTTGACTGGTTTTTTTTTCTATGGTGGTGGAATAATCACAGGCAAACAAGCCTGTAAGAAGAATGAGAGAATATATACGTTTCATTTGAAATTGTATTATTGGTTAAATATTTTTTATCAGGCTTTACGCTATATAAGCAATTATTTATTCAAGTATCAGGTAGTTTTTTGCTTCAATGATCATCCCATTATAGTCAAAGGGATTTTCACTGAAGTTGCAAATGATTTTGTCACCGGTGGAAAACGATGTCATTTCCACCTTTAATTCATCATCGAGAAACTTATGGTCAGTCATTTCGGCCAATCCTATTTTTTCATGCCAGGCATCCACATGGTCCAGGGATTGGAACAATTCTTCCTGGTCCCAATCCGGGGAAATAATGAAATGTGGCAGGTAACCCCACAGCATATCTTCCAACCAACCGGGGTGGCCTTCTACACTGCTTACACCACCATATCGCATATTGAATACGGCATCGTGAAATACTAATGGCCAGAGCGGGATGGAAGTTCCCTGCACTCTTTTATGGCGGTTCTCAAACCAGTCGATATACGGAATGCCAAAATCAGCTGCTTCCTCACTTCCAAACACAATACCCTGATCCTTGTAGAATTTCATCAATTCCTCTTTGGCAAGCCTGTCTTGATGTTTTGTTAACTCATCACCAGGCTCAAAAGACTGGTATAACTGCATGGCGGTTATAATATCCACAAACATGGCTTTAGGCCCTAAGGTTCTTATTTGTTCCCAGTTTCTTTCAGCATAATGTAAGCTATGCCTTGAGTTAAGAATATAAGCCTGTCCCCCTCTCCATACACCTCCGGTCAGAAGATCTCCATCTGCATTCCTGTTTATGCCTTTTGGGAAACTGGCGGTGTGTGCATACATGTCCTGATTATTATCGTGTAAACTCACAAGCAGGGGCGGTTCAGAAGAGAGTAAGGTTTTCAACTCATCAATCGAACCGAGTTCCGGTTCCGGCGGCCATACATCCTGGTGCGAATTATCGTACCCACCATTGATCCATCCTCCGATTTTTACCATGCCTTTCTTTAGTCCCAGTCCCTTGAGACGATCAATCATGGCACTAAGGTCACGATATGTGAAACGAATCTCTAAAGGCTCCCCATTATCGTTTGGATAATCGCCCCTTAACATAAAGTCTTCTGCAGTCGATTTTCTTCGGGATGGAAAGGCCAGGTTGATCCAGAAAGCTCTGCCCCCCAGAAAACATTTCACATCGGGATTCAGTTTTATTTTTTCATCCAGGGTAACAAATTGTCCCTGATCAATCATCCATTGCCGGTATATTTTTGCCAGATCTACATAGTCTCCTTCTACAAATTTCATGCGATATGTATAAGCATGTTTCCATTTACCTAGTGTTCTTATATGCATGGGCGTACCAGTACTGTTTGCAAAAAATCCACACATGTCTTCATACCCTTCATCAAAGATCCCGATCCATCCTGCATCTTCCTTCAACCCTCCGATGAACCGCATATTTAACCTGGTATAAAACGGATAAATGGTCCTGGGATACATGGCTCCGTACATAGCGGCATCTGCAGTGGTTCGTTTAGCCGCATATCCTGAGCGTATAATCTCACCTACACCTTTTGGTATGACGATATCGTCAGAAATTATTGGTGGCGGGTAAACGAGGCTTGGAATAGATTCATCAATTTTGAGGATCTTATATACCAGCCAGGAATCCTCCAGTTGGATATCTAATAAAAAGGTTCCAATGATAAGCCCTTGCCGGCCGGTCAGGGTAAATCGTATATTATCACCCTCTTGGCGACCATAAAAATGGCCGGGGTATTGATGGGTCAGACTTCGTCCGGTTCTTAACCATACCTCTCCTATCTCAACTTCACTCTTGTCCTGGATGGCCACTGACCAGGTTTCCCATTTTTTATCATTTACAAGATCTTCAATTTCGGTATGTGAGTTCGAATAGATCTTAACGGACAGGAAATCATTCTTCAGCACTTTAAGAACAGTGACTGGTTTTTCCTTTTTCATATACACTGAAAAGCGGAAATCCTGTTCCTTCTTAGTATTGCAACTTAATAAAATGAACACTGTACATAAAATGGCCAGGAGAAAGTTTTTAAAAAAAATCATTGTGTGAATTTTAATTGATATTAAAAAATATGGAGTAATAGAAATTGTGATCCGGACTCAATTTAAGAAAAAACTTCCAAACAAAGAATGTGGGACCCGGTATATATCAAGACATATGAATGAAACTTGTAACTTATGAAAAAATTTTACAAACTACTGTAACATTTCGGACCGTATAAGATCTAAATGGTTAAAGATTCTGACAATCATTATGGTATTGACCACATCAATAAATGAAAAAGACAGAACAAAACTTTTCAAGACTTGTAGAGGAAAACAAAGATAAGATATACAGGATCTGCTGTTATTATCTGTCAAACGATGAGGATAGAAAAGACTTGTACCAGGAAACCCTGTTGAATTTATGGAAAGCCTTTAAATCATTCCGTGAAGAGGCGGCCTTTTCTACATGGGCGTTTCGTATCACCGTAAATACGGCTTTACAATTCATAAGTAAAGAAAAAAAGTTACATGCCAGCAAGAAGAATTATTCAAGTCAAAATATAAACCAGGAGGATAAAAGTTTGATTAATGAACAGAATGAGATTGAAATATTGCACAAAAGCATTCTTCAACTCCCATTAATCGATATGATCATCATTTCACTGGTATTGGAAGAAGTTCCATCAAAAGACATAGCCAAAATTATCGGACTTGCCGACACAAACATCCGGGTAAGGATCCATAGAGCGAAGATTACATTAAAAAAGATTATTGAAGGGGGTGCATCATGAAATACGAAGAAATCATTAATAAATCAAAAAAGGTAAAAGCGCCTGATCTCAGTCAGCACGCAGGGACAAAAACCAAAAAACCTGATAATATGGAAAATATTTTAAATCTTCTAAAGAAAACAGATTCAAAAACACGCCTGGGGATCAGAATTTTACAATTGGTCTATATTGCCATGATCCTGGTAGCCATATCGTATATCCTAATATCATCAGATTTCTTCATAGATCTGGGGATAGGTTCGCTTATTCTTGCATTTGTATTGGTAATATTTGTTCAACAACTTCGGTTCAGGGCATATTCAAATAACTATACCAATAATCCTGTCATTAAATATTTGCATGAAGCAAAAAAAAGAATGAGGGTGTTTACTCCAAGAACATATTATGTTATCCTGATCTGGGCATTTATTGATATTGGAATTTGCCTGATACTCAAAACAGTCCTTGCAGGGACAACATTTTATCTATCCGCAGTTATCCTCCTGCAAGCGCTATTGATCATTCTGGTGATCATCGACTTTTATTCTGCCTGGCTCATCTGGAAAAGAGATCACCTACCAGTAATTAAGGAAATTGACAAGATGCTGAACGATGTTGAAGCATCCTGAAACGGATATTCATCTTTCATTTTCCTAATACACATCAAGTAATCCATGCCGGTGCATTATTATACCGGGATTTGCGAAGCTGACCTTCTTGCGAATCTGATACTGGCCCTACTCGGATACCATTTAATAAATCAATGGCTGGATTTAAAATAAAAACATTTGGCATATTGCAACTGTTATGATTATTTGGCGTCTCTAACTTTAAACTACACCTTCAATACACCCGAAATGCTCAAAAACTATCTAAAAATCAGTATCCGAAGTCTCATCAGGCACAAACTTTTCAGTGGTATAAACATTTTGGGACTCGCCCTGGGTTTATCCGCTTTTCTCCTGATTCAGGAATATGTAAATTTTGAGAAAAGTTATGACACCCATTACGATAAAGCAGATCAGTTATACAGGGTTTCTACATTTGAGGTTATCAATGATGTCGTGGAGGCAAAGGATGCCATGGCGACCTATGGTGCAGGGAAGGTATTAACGGAAGAGATCCCGGAGATATTAAATTATACCGTTACCCTTAAGTTTGAAGAACTGGTATTCCGGAAAGCTGAAAATATAGTTCACGAGAGAAAAGTCATCTCCGGAGATTCCAATTTTCTTAAGCTATTTACCTATAAAGTATTACAGGGAGATAAAGAAACGATGTTGAATGAACCAAACTCCCTGGTACTGACAAAAAGCAAGGCGGTCGATTATTTCGGGGATAAAAATGCCCTGGGTCACTCCATCGAGGTCCTTGGAGATTTTAACCGGTCGTTCGTTGTTACAGGGATAATTGAAGACATACCGGATAATACACATTACAAATTCGACATCATCATGTCAGACAAGAGCATTTCAGACCGTTTTGACTACAACAGCTGGAATTGGAATAACTATTATGTATATCTTCACCTGACACCTGACTTTGACAAAGCGGCTTTGGATGAAAAACTGGTGGCTATTACGAAAAAGTATGAAGGAGAAGAAAGCAATTCCCTCTGGGATGTACATCCTGTTTCCGGTATTCATCTCACTTCAGATTTCACTTTCGAACCGGAAATGCCGGGAAATGCCAAAGCGGTTTCATTTCTGGCCATAATATCCATATTCATTCTTGTAATTGCTTGGGTGAATTATATCAATTTATCAACCGCCAGGGCCGTAGACAGGGCCCAGGAGGTGGGCTTGAGAAAGGTGATAGGTGCTTTTAAGGCCCAACTTATCCTGCAATTCCTGCTTGAGTCATTGATGATCAACTTGCTGGCATCCCTGCTTGCAATGGTAATTCTTGAAGCTGCGCTACCATTTTATCACGGGATCATTGGCACAGTCATCACAGATCATATATGGAACCATACCCCCATACTAATTAACCTGGGGATTTTCCTTATTGCAGGTACATTCGCATCGGGTCTATACCCTGCCCTGGTGCTATCATCCTTCAAACCTGCTTACGTTTTAAAAGGGAAATACCAGCATTCGCGAGGAGGCGTATTCCTCAGGCAGGGACTGGTCGTCCTACAATTTGTCACTTCACTGATACTTATTGCCGGCACATTCATCGTTTCCTGGCAGGTAAACTATATGCGGGGGGCTGACCTGGGCATTAACACTGAATATGTCATTGGATTCCCTATGCCATCTGTAGAGGATGAACAGTATGAAACCTATGAAGCAAGTGTTGAGACCTTCAAAGAGGCACTAAGAGACCATACGACTATAAAATCAGTAGGAGGCACCTCCAACCTGCCGGGTGGTGATGGAGCTGATATTAATTCCTCAACCGGCGGTATGCGTCTTGTCGGAATAGCTGACAGGATCGAAGGAACTACGTATATTCAATTTATCGACGATCATTTCATTGAAACCGTGGAGATGGAGCTTATGGCTGGCAGGAACTTCGATAGAAGAATGCAATCAGACTCTTCGGCAATAATCGTAAACCAGGCCTTTCTGAATAGATTCAATGTCTTTGATTATGAAAATGTAATCAATGAGGAGATACTATGGGGCTCTGAGGAAAGCGGGGACAAGCGAACCATCATAGGGGTGGTAAAAGATTTTAACAGGACCTCGCTGAAATCTACGGTGGAACCCTCAATATATCTTCCCTGGCTTAATCCATCTTCTACTGTGGTTTCATTCAATGCTGACAGGTACAGGGAGGGTGCGGAATTTTTAGAACAGCAATGGGCTGAATTTTTCCCGGATGCGCCGCTTAATTACGTCTTCCTCGATGACCGCTATGAAAGATTATATGA
Organism: Cyclobacteriaceae bacterium; assembly: GCA_024644875.1. Lineage (GTDB taxonomy): Bacteria > Bacteroidota > Bacteroidia > Cytophagales > Cyclobacteriaceae > JAGTVG01. Next base: position 561 of record JAHEGY010000103.1, on the reverse strand, counting down.
GCAGGAGAGTCGGTTTGAAAAGGTATTCGGCACTTTCTCTATACTTGCCATTGTTATAGCAACCCTGGGATTATTTGGTCTTTCAGCATTTATAGCGATTCGCAGAACCAAAGAAGTAGGTATCCGAAAAGTACTCGGTGCCCATATTGCAGGAATTATCGGACTGTTTTATTATGATTTTCTTAAACTCATAGGTATATCGATATTATTCGGAATTCCTGCCATCTATTATGGCATGAACCTCTGGTTGGAGAACTATGCCTACCGGATCGATTTCCCATGGCTGGCGGTGGTTTTGTCTGTTTTCATTGTAGTTGTATTCGCTTTTCTGGCTATTGGGTATCAGACATACCGGGTAGCGGTGCTCAATCCATCCCAAACTTTAAAGTATGAGTAGTTAATTTACTTCCAAGGATAAATGTATCTCTGTTTCGCCTGCGGGTAAGCGATTATTTTTCTACATTTATAGTGGCTTAACACATTTTTTGATGAAAATATCCCGACGAAAATTTCTAGAGATCGGTGCAGTCACTTCGATCTCCTCCCCTTTTCTGATCAGCG
>JAHEGY010000195.1:707-5677 GCA_024644875.1 Cyclobacteriaceae bacterium | reverse complement strand
TTAAAATGGCGCATGAAAATGCCGGGAAGCCGCTTGATGAACATGAACAATATTCATTACATGATGGTGATGGGAATTTCGTTGAGTGGGGCTTACCGGATTATATCTTACCTGCAGGTTACTCTATTGAACATCAGGGACCTTTAGATGAGTCAGATTACGACTTTCAATCGCTCGATAAGGCCTATACGAGGGCAAACAAGGAAGGCTCAAACTGGTATGATCAGGTTTTCCAACCAGCACTTATTCAGAACTACAACGTAACCTTAACCAGCGGATCAGAGAAAGGTCAATTTGCACTTACTTTTGGTTATTTTGATCAAGATGACATATTTATTCATGGTGGTTATAATAAATATACACTTCGAGTAAACACATTATTCAATGTCAAAAACCGGCTTCGCATTGGAGAAAATTTAGGTCTATCTTATCACCATGACCAGGCAGGTGGTGGTGGATATAATGGTATTTGTGAGATTCAACCTATATATGATATCGCAGGTAATTATACTGGAAATAAACCGGCTCGTATTGGATCTGAAAATCCCATATCCAGCATGGAAAGAGATAAAGACAATTTTAATGATTACCTCCGTATTTTAGGATCTTTCTTTCTGGAATTTGATATTTATCGGGACTTAACCTTCAAAACCAGCTTCAGCCCGAACCTTAAAGTAACCTTTGAAGATAAATGGTTTAGCCCAACGGAACCGGAAAGTGTTGGTTCTGATAAGAACAGTCTATCTCAACGAAGTAATAACAGCTTCAACTGGACCTGGTATAATACCTTGATTTATAATAAAACCTTTAAGGAAAAACATAATCTGGAAATCCTGCTAGGTACAGAAGCCATTGAAGATAAAACTACCTGGTTCAGTGGTCGCAAACAAGAATTCTACTCAGATGATCTTTCTTATCGACACCTGGATGTAGGTGAGCAGAATCCATACACTGATGGAAATAGCAGTGAATGGTCTATGTTTTCCATTTTTGCCAAAGTTGATTATAACTTCAGAGGTAAATATATCCTGAGCGGAACGGTCCGCAGAGACGGATCTTCAAGATTTGGATCAGGAAATAAGTATGCTGTATTTCCAGCTTTCAGTGCTGCCTGGAGAATGTCAAGTGAAAATTTTATGCGTAATGTAGGCTTTATAAATGATCTTAAATTCAGGTTGGGATGGGGTCAGACCGGTAATCAGAATATTGGAAATTACAGAATACAAAGCACTTATGGCGCAAATGTATTTACCGCGTCTTATTCAATCACGGGAGCTCAAAATCAAACGGTGGTTGGAATCGAATCCGCCATTTTTGGTAATCCAAATACAAAATGGGAAACAAGTACAATTACTAACGCTGGAATAGATCTTAAACTTTTCGACAATCGTTTTACATTAATCTTCGATTGGTATACGCGAGGCACAAAGGATATGCTAATGCAGGTCAACACCAATGCGCTTATCGGTCAGGCAGCAGCGCCCTATGATAACATTGGTGAAATGAAAAATACGGGGATTGATTTTACATTAAATTATAACAGTACTCCTGTTAAAAATTTTACCTGGAATATAGGTGTAAACTTTACCCATTATAAAAATGAGGTCACCAAATTATACAACCCAGAACAAATCTTTTATGGAGGATGGAAGTTTGACAATCCGGGGACCAATGTAACCATGGCGGGACAACCCATCAGCTCATTTTATGGCATGAATATAATTGGAATATTCCAGGATACCACAGAAGTAGAAAGATCTCCCTGGCAGCAGGGGGCTGCCCCTGGCCGATGGAAGTTTGAAGATGTAAATGGAAACGATTCCATTGAATTCAATACTCCTCGACAGGATGACAGGAAAATTCTGGGATCCCCACATCCTGACTTTACATTTGGAATCCCTATGAATTTTAAGTACAAAGGAATTTCCCTGGATCTTTTCTGGTATGGATCTTATGGAAATGAGATATATTATCAATCAAAAGCTTTTACTGATTTGTTATACCAAACTTTCTTCGAAAATCATCAATTCGGAAAAAGAATACTTGATTCCTGGGGGATGCCTGGTGTAAATGATTCTCAGGCAACATTACCCCAGGTCGATGTAAATTCAATCTCGGAGACGCCCATGGAATATTATCCCGAGCTATCTTTTTATATCGAAGATGGATCATTTATCAGACTAAGTCAATTGATCTTAGGTTATAACTTTGATGTATCCGCCTGGAAATCTATTGAGCGGTTCCGGATCTACTTACAAGCCAATAATTTATTCACCCTAACAAACTACCAGGGAATGGATCCAGGAGTTACGAGTACGCCGACAGAAGATTATGATTTCGTGAATGACTTTACGCTTGGTTTTGATGGAGGGCAATATCCAACTCCAAAATCATTTTTACTTGGTTTAAACATTACTTTGTAATTTCAAAAAATGGAAATGAAACAGAAAATATCATATAAGATAATAGCAGTTTTCAGTACAGCATTACTGCTTTATTCATGTAGCGAGCAATTCCTTGACAAAGAACCACAGGGAGCTTTATATCAAGACAATCTCATCAATGAAAAAGGTGTTGAAAGTTTATTAATTGGTGCCTATGGGGAACTTGATGGACAAGTAGGTGTGGGATGGCCTTGGGCTGCTTCCGGAACCAATTGGGTCTATGGAGATGTATTTGCTGATGATGCTTATAAAGGATCCGATCACACTGACCAGGAAGAAATCACATTAATAGAACAATATAATATTGAGCCAAGTAATCCATATTTTTTAATGAAATGGCAAGCTGTATATGATGCCATTTCAAGATGCAATGATGTATTAAGAGTTGTAGAGCTGGCTATTGAAAAGAATACCATTGAGACTGAAATTGCTACACAATTTAAGGCAGAAGCAAGGTTTTTACGTGGCTTTTATCATCTCGAAGCGATTAAAATGTGGGATTTTATTCCCTATGTGGACGAATCCGTAACGATGGAATCGCCATTTGTGGAAAACCGGCCATCAGGAATGGTCAACAACGCTGGTGAGTTACCCTGGAAAGATATAGAGGGTGATGGATATATTCCCTGGGATAAAGTAGAAGAAGATATTCAACATGCCATTGATATTTTGCCTGAAGTGCCCAGGAACGGATATAGGGGTTGCGCTTATAAATATCCTGCTTTAGCCATTATGGGAAAGATAAAATGGTACCAGGGAGACCATTCGGCTGCACTTGAATTATTTAACCAGGTTATAAATAGTGGCATATTCTCTTTACCTGACAATTTCCACGATAACTTCAGAGCAGAAGGTGATAATAATTCTGAATCTATTTTTCAATACCAGGCAGCGGTGTATGATGCCGGACATGCTGCAAACGGGAATGTAGGAGAACAATTAAATTTTCCTATGGCTTTATCAGCTAACAATCCCGGTTTTGATTTTTTCCACCCTTCTCAAAACCTAGTCAATGCTTTTAAGACCACGGATGGTTCAGAAGGTAGCGTCATTGCCGGGCTACCGTTTTTAAATGTATTTGGGCTTGCCTTTAATGAAACAGATGTGATTAATGATGAAGGTTTATCATCCGAAGATCCATATACTCCGGATACCCGGCCACTTGATCCTCGCCTTGACTGGACAGTAGCCAGAAGGGGACTACCTTATCTTGACTGGGGGCTCCACCCGGGCAAGGATTGGATCAGGGATCCGAATTTCTATGCCGGCCCATATCATGCGCTGAAATATTCACATTATATGGCAAATGCTGATTTATATGAAGCAGGCTGGAGCCATTTTACTGCAAATAACTATAGTATAATCCGTTATGCAGACTTGTTGTTGATGGCTGCGGATTGTGAAGTAGAAGAGGGCAACCTGGACCGGGCCCGGGAACTGGTCAATATGATACGTGGTCGCATGGCCGATTTTCCGGAGTACTGGGTAAAAGATGACCAGGGTAATCATGCAGCAAATTATGTGATTGCAAGGTATCCTAAAAGCGGTCCATCAGATCCGTTCCAGACCCAGGAAGGTGCCAGTGAAGCTATTCAATTTGAACGAAGGCTTGAAATGGCTTTGGAAGGTCACCGGTTCTGGGATCTAAAGAAATGGGGTATTGCAAAATCCACTTTGAATACTTATGTGGAAAAAGAAAGCATTAAAAGAACCTATTTGCAAGGCGCAGTTTTTGAAGATCATAATATTCACTTTCCTATTCCTCAAGACGAAATTGATATCAGCGAAGGTACCTTGAAACAAAATCCCAACTACTACTAGTATTAGAAAAGATTATATCTTAAGAATATCGGTTAAAGAATATGTTAAGATGATTTAAAAAGGGTATTCACTTCCATATAAATCCAATTTTTTCTAGATTGAAATGTAAGTCAGTAGAAATTGAAATGATTTGGCGATTTCGTAATCTAAAAAATATCTTTTAAACATTTCAACATCATGATAAATGATTCGAAACCTTCTTCAGTAGAACGCAAACATGTCACCATCATGTTTACAGACATTCGGCTATACTGCCTTAATGGAATCTGATGAGGATAAGGCCTTTGAGATGTTGCGCAGAAGTATTTTATTTTAGCATTGGAAGATCTGGATAAACAAATTGACCTTAATAGACTTTCGGCAGAGGGAAAACTTGTATTTTATGATAAAGCAGCGCAATACGCGTTCGTAGGTGAAAAAGAGATTGCCTTTGAAATTCTATACTTCATGGAAAAAGACAAAAAAAATAAAGGCTGGATGTTGTGGGGATTTGAGACTGATCCGAGGTTTGAATCCATGCGGAAAGAGGAAGCTTTTCAATTATACAATCGGCGAATGGAAGAATATTTCACCGAAATTCGTGATAAACTTAAAACATTGGAAAAAGCTGGATTGATTTAATTTGGCCTTGAATTTTCTTAATCAATCAGGAATAAGAAAGAAAAGAAATTATATTTCAATAGAACTTATGTATTTCATCAGATC
>JAHEGY010000195.1:0-697 GCA_024644875.1 Cyclobacteriaceae bacterium | reverse complement strand
CTATCCAAACATCCTTTTAATTTTGAATAAGAGCATATGCAGGAACACCGATTAACAGCCATTATGTTTACCGATATCGTTGGATATACTGCGATGATGGGAAAAGATGAGCGAAAAACGCATGAATTGTTGCACAAAAACAGGGATATACATCAGACCCTGATAAAGAAATATAAAGGGACTCTACTAAAGGAGATCGGTGATGGGATCATGGCCAGCTTTAATGCCGCTTCCAATGCTGTTTACTGTGCTATTGAAATTCAACGTGCTTGTCACGCCGAGAAAATACCTTTAAGAATCGGGATACACCAGGGCGAAGTACTCTTTGAAAATGGAGATATACTTGGTGACGGAGTGAATATTGCCTCCAGAATAGAACAAGCCGCTGAGTCAGGCAGAATTTACATTTCATCTTCAGTCTATAATGATATTAGAAATAAATCCGGGATTCAAGCTGAATTTGTAGAGGAAAAAAGTCTAAAAAATGTTCATGTCCAACAAAAGATCTATAGTGTAAATGTAGCAGAATGTTCTATACCAGAATGGGAACCTCCCGTAGAAGGCAAACCAGTTACCAAAAACTGGAAAAGAATTCTGGCTGCATTTATCGGGCTAACTGCTATTGTACTTACTGTAATATATGTCATTCCAAAGTTTCTCAACAAACCCCCAGAAGATCTCGACAGATCCATTGCGG
>JAHEGY010000102.1 GCA_024644875.1 Cyclobacteriaceae bacterium | reverse complement strand
GGGCCGGCCACCATCAATAACGGTAACCATACCGTCCTTGTCGAAGTTCCCTTCGGTACCAACGTGACCAGCCTGATTGCAACATTCTCGCTTTCACCACAGGCTTCCGCCACTGTGGGTTCTACACCCCAGGTCAGCGGTTCTACAACCAATAACTTCAGCAGTCCGGTTACCTATGCAGTACAGGCTGGAAATGGATCTGTCCAGAACTGGACTGTAACGGTTTCCTTTGCAGCTAATACTGAAAACGATATCCTTACCTACAGCCTTCCCGGTCAGACCGGGCCGCCTACCATCAATAACGGTAACCATACCGTCCTTGTCGAAGTTCCCTTTGGTACCAACGTGACCACCCTGGTAGCAACCTTTTCCCTTTCACCACAGGCCTCTGCTACTGTGGGTTCTACACCCCAGGTCAGCGGTTCTACAACCAATAACTTCAGCAGCCCGGTTACCTATGCAGTACAGGCTGGGGATGGTACGATAGAAAACTGGATCATCTCTGTCTCATTTGCACCAAACACAGAAACCGATATATTATCTTTTAGTGCCGATGGATACAGTGGGACAGTAGATAGCGCGAATCATACTATTAATATCATTGTCCCGTATGGAACTGATATTTCGGATATGACTGCAACATTCACTTTATCCCCTGAAGCAGAAGCAAGAGTATCAGGCAGTCTCCAGCAGAGTGGTGTATCATCTTTGAATTTTTCAAGCCCGGTAACTTATCGTATTATCGCAGGAGATGGAATCACTTCTCAGGATTGGATAGTTTCAGTAAGTTTCGCTCCTAATACTGCCACTGATTTTGAATCTTACTCCTTCCCGGAACAGACAGGCAATGCTGTAATTAGCTCAAACACACATACAATTTATATCCAGGTAGCCTATGGTACCTCTTTAGCAAACCTCACGGCATCTTTTCAATTATCTTACGGTGCTACAGCAAATATCGGTGGTACTCAACAGACCAGTGGAGTAAGCTCTAATAATTTTTCCACAACATTAGTCTACACAGTTGTTGCTGAAGATGGGATATCCTCCCAGGATTGGACCGTTGATGTATCTGTAGAACCCAATTCAGCAACAGATATTCTCTCATTTAGCTTACCGGAAGAAGTCGGGAATTCGATCGTGAATTCCGGTAGCCATTCAGTTTCGGTAGTCATGCCATATGGGAGTGACATATCAAATATGATTGCGACTTTTATTTTATCCGATGGAGCCATTGCTACAGTAAACGGCAACAGCCAAACAAGTGGAGTTACATCAAATGACTTCAGGAATACGCTTATTTATACCATAACTGCAGAAAATGGTATTGATACCCAGGACTGGACAATACAGGTCTCCATTGCTCCAAATACCAGTACCGCGATATTATTATTTAGTTTCAATGAAATTTCAAGACCTTCAATTATTGATTTTGATAACCATACGGTGGATGTCCTGGTAGTCTATGGGACAGATATTTCCAGCCTTATTCCAACATTTATCTTATCTGATGGTGCTCTGGGAAGCATTGATGGAATATCACAGGAGAGCGGAATTACTTCAAACGACTATTCTGAAACTGTTACATATACCATTACTGCCGAAGATGGCATCACGACTCAGGACTGGATAGTCACTGTTGGGATCGCACAAAATACAAAAGCAGATATTTTAGAATATAGCTTTGCCGAACAAACAGGACCTGCAATTATTGACAGCATAGCAAAAGAGATCGAAATAGAGGTTGTTTATGGAACGGATATAGCAAATCTTGTTGCAACATTTACTTTATCTGGCAACGCCTCTGCCAAAGTGGGAGTTGATACGCAAACTAGCGGGGTTACTTCGAATGATTTTAGGAATTTTGTCACCTATGTGGTTACTTCGGAAGATGGCTCACTGACGAAGGTATGGAATGTATCCGTATCAATGGCTGATAATACAAGTGCTGAAATACTGTCTTTCCATCTTCCAGGACAAACAAAGGATGCTGAAATAGATACTCAAAATCAAATAATTAACGTTGAAGTAGAGTACGGAACAGACCTGTCCAATTTAATTGCTTCCTTTACGCTTTCTCCACAGGCTATCGCGTATATTGGGCCTGTCCGTCAGGTAAGTGATACCTCTGCACATGATTACACCTTTGAGGTAACTCTTACGGTACTTGCAGGTGATGGGATTACGGAACAGGATTGGATAATCATCGTATCATACAACTCACCCAATACTGAAACTGAGATCCTTTCTTTCAGTATTCCGGGACAATCTAATGATCCGATTTTTGACACAACCGATAACAAGCATCACATTCATGTATATGTAAATGAAGAAGCTGAAACTGACAGGCTTATTGCATCTTTTACATTATCAGATGGTGCCTATGCAATGGTGAATGACACAATTCAGGAAAGTGGGATAACCGCTAATGATTTTACTGATACAGTAACATATGTGGTTATGGCACAGGATAGTACAACATTCCAGAACTGGACTGTATCAGTGGATTTCGATTTAGGATTTGTATATAACCTTAGGCCCAATGACTTTCCAGTCAGCCAGCAAAGAATTTCCGCCAGTGCCAGATTACCATTAAACCAGAGTTTTGATGCGGTTAATTTCTATTACAGGAAATTTGAGGAACAGGATTGGAATTCTCCCATAGAGGTTTCCGGGAACCAGGAAATATATAGTATCGATATCACCAGAGATCTGATCGGCAACCTCGGTATGTTCTATTACTTTGAAGCTGAAGATTCACTTGGAAATGGAATGGCTCTTCCACAAACACAAATGATACTCCATTATGACACTGTTTTTGCTGAGATCCCCAATTTGAAATTTGGTGAAACAGTCAACCAATACCAGATCATATCCATTCCACTTGAACTTCAAAATTCGAATGCTGAATCGGTATTTGATGAATTGGATGAGTATAATGCTAAATACTGGCGTCTCTTTCACCATAATGGTGAATCAACGGTAGAATATAAAAACGGATTTACAGATATCATACCTGGCTTGGGTTACTGGCTGATCGCAAGAGAACCTGTACCAATCGAAACCGGAGAAGGTCGAACCATCAGGCTGGATAGTATCACAAAGGGATATAGCCTCAACCTTGAACCGGGCTGGAACCAGATTGGCAATCCATTTGATATAGATATTCGATGGGATGACGTAATATTTGACAATCAGAATTTAAATATTGGAAGGATCAGACTTTATACAGAAGATTCACTTTCTGCAGGAAACGTTATTCCTAGATTCAGAGGTGGTTTTGTGTTCCTGAAGGGTGAGGATTCCATACATGTTCGGCTAAGACCTGAAATCATATCCGTTTTAACGAGAAGACAAGAATATGTAGATCAAAATCGCTTCAATTCATTAGATAGATCCAGTTGGATTGCCGGGCTTAAAATATCCAATGGGTCAGTAACTAACACCTTATCGGGAATAGGAATGCATCCGGAGGCAGTTGAAGGTAATGATTGGCATGATGAAGCATTAATGCCCGTACCGAGAGAAATTATCCCCTTCGAACTTTCATTTGACCATCCGGATGAAAAATATGATAAATTCAGTCTAGATGTAACCCAGACAGCAAATCAGTATATCTGGGAATTTGAAGTAAATAGTTATTTAGAGGGACAAAAACTAACGATCAGCTGGGACAATAAGCATTTTGGCGACAATGACCTGAATCTGATATTGAACCATAAAGGAATTGAAAAACTTATCGATATGAAGGAATTAAATTCCTATGCTTTCAACGGATCCGGAACAAATCACTTCAGGATAATATTTGGAGATGATTCATTTGTTGGTGAACATATAAAGCCTGAAAGCATAACATTTGGAAATGGCTATCCAAATCCATTCAGGGAAGTAGTGACGATACCGTTTACACTGCCTGATAGCGAATCTGAATATATGGTAACGGTGAACATCTATGATCTTACCGGTAATTTGGTTAAACAACTTACTAAAGATTATTACAGTCCCGGCTATTATACCATTAGCTGGAATTCTTTGGAAAGCTTAAAAACAATTCGAAATGGCATTTATTTAATTAAAATGTCTGTTCAATCTGATGAGATCAACACCTCTATTATCAGAAAAGTGTTAAAATATTAATAATATTTTCTTTAACTACTGATAAACTATTATTTAGGAACATTATATAAAGTAACACTTTAAATAAATAAATTTAAAAATACGTCTGTATTTATTTGATTATTTTTATAATTTTTTGCAATTTAACAGGTCCAAGTAGAGGACAAAATGAGGGAATTATCAACTATTATCAGTATAAACCGGAAGAAAGATTTTCTATCAGGAATGGAAAACAACCGAAATTCCTGTACGCGAAAGCCTAAAGCTGACATAAGATTTATAAGATTACTGCTTTTCTCAGTATTTTCCATCTTTTTAATTTCTTCCACGTATGCCCAAAGCGATAAGACTAAAATAGAGGATTTCAAGTTCGAACAGCAAACTGGTAGTGCAAAGATCGATGATAATGGTACGGTAAATATTGAAGTTGAATACGGAACGGATATTACACAGCTTGTTGCAGAATTTAAACTTTCCAAGAAGGCGACCGCTTATATAAATGGAGTGCTGCAGGAAAGCAAAGTTACTGTCAATGATTTTACTAATCCAGTTGTTTATACTGTTGTTGCAGAGGACGAAGAAACAACCCAGGATTGGATTGTTAATGTCACACTTGCTCCGAATACAGCCACTGATTTTCTTTCATTTAGCTTTACGGAACAAACAATGCCAGCTGAAATAGATACTGACAGGCATAGAATAAATATTGAAGTCGCATATGGTACAGATTTACGAAATCTTGTAGCCACCTTCGAATTATCCTACGGAGCCACCGCCTGGGTGAATTATTTCTGGCGACAGGAAAGTGGAGTTACTGCCAATAACTTTACCAATCCCGTTACATACAGAGTAATTGCCGAAGATGGTAGAACAAGACAAGACTGGAGTGTTACAGTTACTATTGCCCCAGAACCTGAAGCAGATATAATTTTCTTCAATATTCCGGGCCAGATCGGAGAATCAAACATTGATCCAAACAATTATACAGTGGAACTCTCTATGCCATATGGTACCGACCTTACAAATCTGGTCAGCAATTTTAGACTTTCTTATGGAGCCACTGCGGAAGTTGATGGAATTATCCAGGAAAGCGGGACAACCTCAAATGATTTTTCAAATCCTTTGATATATACTGTAACATCATATGGTGGGAACCTGGTTCAGGAATGGAGCGTTAGTGTCATTGAATTACCAAATAGCGAGGCGGATTTTATTTCTTTCAGTTTCCTTGAACAGAATAGTGCTGCTGTGATCGATTCCCAAAGAGCAAGGGTGGATATAGAAGTCAGATTCGGAACTGATATGTCTAATCTTATTGCAAATTTTATGCTCTCGGCTCAGGCGACCGCCTATATTGATAATGTAGAACAATTAAGCGGGATTACAGAAAATGATTTTTCAACGCCACTTACCTATGTCGTTATAGCCGGAGACAATTCAAGAAAAGAATGGATAATTACAGTCACTGAGGCAAGAAATTCGGAGAATGACTTTTTATCTTATTCCTTGCCCCAACAAATAGGCTCCTCGGTCATTGACACTTTGAATCACACTATAACTGTAGATATGCTATACGGTACTGAACTGGAAAACCTGATAGCAACATTTGCGCTTCCTCAACAAGCGATTACCTATGTTCAGGGCTTAGAACAGGAAAGTGGTGTGACGCCCAACGATTTTAATGATCCCATAACCTATACCGTAACCGCAGGTGATCTAAGTACTACTGAGTATGGCATATTAATAAACGTGTTACCGAATAACCAAACTGATATTTTGAGTTTCAGCTTCAACCAACAAACTGGAGACGCCATCATTGATAACATAAATCATACAGTGGATATCGAGGTTGGTTATGGAGTTGAGCTTTCAAACCTCAATGCCGAATTTACTTTATCACCTTTTGCTTCAGCTTATATCGGAGAAATAGTCCAGGAAAGCGGAGTAAGTGTTAATGATTTTTCGGAAACCGTTGTCTATACCATATTAGCTGGTGATGGAGTAACAACTCAGGATTGGATAATACGCGTTGAAAACAAGCTGCCATCAAGCTCAACCGACTTCCTCAGCTACAGTGTTGAAGATCAAATAGGAGAAGCTGTCATCGATACGGTAAATAATAATATTTATCTGGCTGTTATAACAGGTACACAAATAGACAATTTGGTGACCTCTTTTGAACTACCATATGGTGCAACAGCCTATGTGAATGATATTTTGCAGATAAGTGAAGTAACCTCCAATAATTTTACAGATCCTGTAATCTATACGGTGATCGCTGAAGATAATGTTACTCAGGAATTATGGACAGTTTATATATCTATTGGTTCAGAATTTAATTATTTAGCAAGCCCTGAAGAATTTCCTATGAGTCAGGAATCAATTGAGGTAAGCGCTATATCTCTGGATTATGAACATATCGATTATGCTACTTTTTATTATCGAAAGGTGGAAGAGGAGGAATGGTCAAGCATATTGGTACCCGGTTATCTGGGTACCTATCAGATAGACATTTCTAAGGAAATGACTGGGAATGTTGGATTTTATTATTATTTCCAGGCTATTGATACTTCCGGTACAATTATTTCATTGCCAAAGAAGCAGGTGGTTCTTCACTATGATGTTAATTATCCCGCAATCCCAAATTTAAGATTCGGGGAAACGGTCAATCAATACCAGATCATATCGGTTCCTCTCAGGCTCCAGAACACGAATGCTGAAGCTGTTTTTGATGAACTTGATGAATATGATGTTAAATACTGGAGGTTATTTCATTACAATGATGGCACTACCGATGAATATAAAAAGGGTTTTACTAATATCGATCCGGGCCTGGGGTATTGGCTCATTGTACGTGAACCAGCTAATATAACTACCGGGGAAGGCCGAACAATTCCCATAGATAGTGTAACTGGATTCCAGATTGACCTAAACCCGGGATGGAACCAAATCGGGAATCCATATGACATGGATATCAATTGGGACGCTGTGATTATTGATAACCAGAACCTTAATATTGGCAGAGTAAAACTGTTTAACAGTGATTCCCTTTCTGAAGGGAGGATTATCCCAAGGTACCGGGGAGGGTTTGTTTTCCTTGAAGGCGTTCAACCTATTATTGTAAATGTAAAACCTGAAATTGTACGGAATGCAAGAATACGTCAATATATAGATTCTGAACAACAGAATGCGCTCAGTGAGAACAGCTGGATAACCGGTCTTAAAGTTTCAAATGGAACAGTCTCTCATAACCTGTCTGGTATTGGGATGCACCCGGAAGCGATTGAGGGTAAAGACAGGCATGATGAAGCGCTTCTGCCAGTCCCAAAAGAAATTATTCCATTCGAATTGGCTTTTAACCATCCGGAAGAAATATATAATAAATTCAGTATGGATGTAATTCAAACCACTGATAAATATATCTGGGACTTTGAGGTTAGAAGTTTTACCGAGGCACAGACTCTAACCATCAGTTGGGATAACAGACATTTTGGCGATAACGAATTCAATTTAATTCTTAATCACAAAGGGGTTGAGAAACTGGTAAATATGAAGGAAGTAAGATCTTATACATATAGTGCTTCGGGCAATGATCAATTCAGGATCATATTTGGTGACGATTCTTTTGTAAATGATGAATTAAAACCTGAGGCACTGACCCTGGGGCAGGGATATCCAAATCCGTTTAGACATGAGCTAACCATACCGTTTACTTTGCCTGATAGCAAACCCAATTATAATGTGAATATTTCCGTTTATGATATTACAGGAAATTTAGTCAAACAATTGACTAATGAAACCTATAGGCCTGGATATTATACTATAAACTGGAATTCGACAGATGGGAAAGGTATTCCGGACCGGGGTATCTACCTTATCAGGATGTATGTGCAAAGTGATGATGTTAGTAACGTTTATACCCGAAAGGTAATCCGACAGTAATATCATTTTTTAAATCAATACAATTTTCTTTCAAGAAATATTGTTTTCAGGAGAGTATTTAGTTGATTTTTACCATTTCCGCCTAATCTATATGAAGCACTACGCCTTCAGTTTCAAAGGGTGATGTCATTTTCACCATATAACCACCTACTATGATTTCATCTTTTCTGAACACGCCGCTAGCCGGATCGAACCATTCTACTTCATAGGTTCCGGGGAAATCAGTTAAATCTATTGTTACATCCAAGCTATCCGGCAGATAAACAAGATACTCCTTCCCTGGATTGGCGAGGCAATATCCGGAAGTTGCCAGATCAGGTTCTGGAACCATATTGTTAAGGTCCATCTGTCGCGAAAGCATCAGTGTATACCCCAGGCTTTTACGTAATGGCTCAACCCAGGCTGAATCAAAAGATTTTCGTAATACTTTCGCTTCATATGGATCCATAAATATTGGATTTAATCCCCTAAGAAAGCTTTTCCAAACCCATTTTGTATTTCCTCCGATTCCCCATAAATGATCCGTATCCGTAATCACCACTTTCGAACCATCCCCCGGTGGCGGATCATCACGATAACCACCTTCATGATTTGGGGATATCCAGTCAGCTGGGCTGTCGAATAAAGTTTGATTGCTCCCGCCCTTATACTGAAATGTCATCCCCACCGGATGTTGTTTAGGCATATCTGATTCGACTTCTTTAATAAACCTGATCATATGATACTGCCATTCCGTTGAATGTGGATGGTTTTCATTAGAGATCTCATATAACACATTATCAAATTCATTAACCGTCTCTATGACTTTTTTAGTATAGGCTTCCTGTATTGCAGTAATTCGGTCATTTTCCAAGGTATGAATTTCTACACCACTTCCATCCCCATTGGCGTCACCAGAGATCCCATTGAGATTATTCTCCGGATGAAAAGGATGATTTTCATAGGCATTTGGGGAGAACTGTAGGCCCCAACCTTCGAATATCATGACTGAAACATAAATACCATTATCAGCTGCAAGTCTGACCCGGTCTTTCAAACGTTTAAAATATTCGGAGTTATGTTTTTCCAAATCAAACTTCGGCTTTCCATCCAAAGCATTCCCGGGGCCAATTCGTTTCCAGGGTTGTGGTGATACAGTAAATACTTTAGCATCTTCTTCTCTATTACCCCTTGTGTCCCAACTCATAAGCTCCCATGCCCAAAGGCGAATAAAGTTATGGTTATACTTTTTCATCCATTCAATCAAGCCTTCAAAGTCAAATTCTTTCGCAGACTGATCTGAATTCATTTCAACTAAATTATTCCATGTATGAGATCCGGTGAGATATACTGCCGTTCCGCTTTTATCAGTAAAATATCTTGGATTGGTTTTATTTATTCTCAGAGGACCTGTTGAATTTTCCGGAGGTGGTTGTGAACATGAGACAATAATAACAGCAAATAAAAAAAATAGTAATTGCTTAAATCCCCGTACTAATGGACTTATATGAAACTTTATGTTATAAAAAATTTTAATCAGGTTAATTATATCAGCTGAATTTAGAAACTTATTTTCACAAAAAATAATTATTAACTTAATTGGATTTTCTTTTTAATATTAGAAAGACTACAAGTTCATGAAGGTATATTCTTAAATATAATAAGATTTGTTTAGCAGTTATAATGAACTAATGTTTTTACCAGTAAAATGCATAATAAATCTCGATGATAGCTTATTAATTATTGTTCCCTGCTCAAATCTTCTATAAGATTCGGGTAATCAGTAATTATTCCATCTACACCGATCTCTATCATTTTCTCCATATCCTCAATGGTATTCACCGTCCATACAATGACTTTTATTCCATTGTCATGCAACCATTTAACTTTTTTTGGCTTCAATAATTTGAAATGAGGGCTGTAAATTTCAGGCTTGAAACCAAGTAACTCAATTACTTCTTCAACATCCTGATCAGATTCTTCAAGGACTGCTAAAGTAACGTCAGGATACATTTTATGATAATACTGTAATATCCGGTGGTCAAATGATTGTATGTTTACCCTTTTCCAGGGCACATATGCATCAATGGTCTTATATACTAGGTCCGAAAAATCGTAATAATCAGGATGATATATACCGTCCCATTCAGGATTCGATTTGATTTCTATATTATAATAAATTTCGTTTCGACGATGATCCTTACAATATTTTTCAGCCATTCTAAATACATCAGCCAACCTGGGTTTATATGCCCTCTGTTTACTTTGATCCGGGAACTTTGTGTTTCCTTTAGATCCGCAATCATATTCTAAGATCTCTTGATACGTAAGCTGGTATATATTCGGCCATACAGCAACATTACTGTCTATAGGTTCTTCACCAGGTCCAAAGCAAAAATCCGGGGAGATCCAGGGATCATGAGAAACGATAACTTCACCATCTTTACTAATCACCACATCCATTTCAAGAGTCTTTACCCCTAAATCAAGTGCTTTTTCAAAGGCCTGCAGTGAATTTTCAGGCATAATGCCGCGGCATCCGCGGTGGCCCTGCCAATCTATATCAGGATAATGGTCCATATTAAGAAGCAAAATTAAAATAAGTGTTGAGATCTTCATGCAGAAACGAAATTAGCAAGCAATATATTAAAAAATAGTGATCTGAATCGTTTATCAAAACAAATTTTGATAAGAGATACAAATGAGTGGATCCATATTCTCCAGGCTTTGAAATATTATTTCTAAATGTTAAGTTTAGGATATATACATAATATGGCCGTGATGAGCCTTACTGTTCTTGAGTCAATCTTGATTAAGTGAATGTATATTTTTAAAACCTGATAGAAATGGCAATAATTCAACTTCAATTGAACCGCAATCTATATGTACGAGATCCTCAGGAAACAGAACTGGGACGCAGGATTGTAAAGAACAGTATCATACTTATAAATGAAATAGGATTTGAGAAATTTACATTCAAGAAACTTGCTGCTAATATTGAATCCACAGAGGCATCTATCTACCGGTATTTTGAAAATAAACATCGTTTGCTGGTGTATCTTATCGCCTGGTATTGGAACTGGCTGGAGTATGTAATAGATTATCAGACGAACAATATACAGGATGCCAATGAAAAGTTAAGGATTGCCATTCATATCGTAACTAAAAGAAAAATTATTGATCCCTATTTCCCCCAGATCAATGAAGAAGCCCTTCATCGAATAATTATAGCCGAATCGGATAAAACCTATCTTACAAAACAGGTAGATGAGGATAATAAAGAAGGTCTTTTCAGGGGTTACAAATCCTTGTGTAAAAAAATAGCGGATATGGTTAAGGAAATAAATCCTACCTATAAATACCCGCATGCCTTGATCAGCACCGTTCTACAGGCTTCTCATCAACAAATCTTTTTTTCTCAACATTTACCTTCCCTGACCGAGTTGGACTTCAGTTCCCACCAACTCAATGATCAGAATTTTGATTTCCTGTATTTACTTGTGCTGAATACAATACAATCCTGAATAAAGTCAGTTTTGATAAGTTTCTTCTGCATAAGGAATATAAGAAATGCCTGACATATTTATGTAGGAAGGAACAAACTGAGTTAAACAAGTGGTTCTCCGATCAGGATTTTGTCAACAAATTTCAAAAGAGGGTTTATCATAACAAAAGTCCTCTTTAACAGGACCGAATACATAAAAACGGGCTGGTAGTTTCCCAGCCCGTTTCTTATAATGACGATATTTATTTAATTTCCCAGAATGATTCTCCAAGGAGCAATTCCTCAAGATTCCCTTCACCCTTAGTTTTGATTTCATACTCTATCTGATCTTCAACACGTTGATCATACGGTGACTTTTCAAGACTCTGAAAAATACCCATTGGCCGGGGAAGTTCCGGATTAAATGACATATCTGAAAGTATTAATGCCAGCGTGGAATCCTTTTCATTATGCACAAGCAAATCATCCTCAGAATAAGATCCATTATTGATTGGGACTACTTTCGGGGTATACCCATCTAAGATTATTCCTTTATCCCTGTTTTTCCCAAATATCAAAGGCTTTCCATCTTCAAGCCAAATGGTGGTTTCCTCCCTCGTATCCTTGTTTGTAAATTCCTCAAATGCCCCATCATTGAATATTCGGCAATTGGTATAAATTTCAAGGAAGGAAGTGCCTTTATGCCTGGCTGCCCTATCAAGTAAATATTGTAGTAATTTTCTATCTTTGTCATGCCCCCTCCCGACAAAAGTAGCGCCAGCTCCCAAAGCCAGAGAAGTTGGATTAAAAGGATCATCTAAAACCCCTAATGGTGAGGATTTTGTAATTTGACCCTTGTGGGAAGTGGGTGAGTACTGCCCTTTGGTTAAACTGTACACCTCATTATTAAACATCATTACATTGAGGTCGACATTCCTTCTGCAGGTATGGATAAAATGGTTTCCACCAATACTCATGTTATCCCCATCACCAGTTGCCACCCAGACACTTAGATCCGGGCGTGAGATCTTCAGACCTGAAGCTATTGCCAGGGCACGACCGTGAATCGAATGAAAACCATAGGTTTCCATATAGTAGGGAAATCTTCCTGAGCAACCTATACCTGAAACAGAAACTATTTTTTCTTTCGGGATGCCTAACTCAGGCATGATCCTCTGAACTGGAGACAGCACAGCATAAGCTCCACATCCGGCACACCAGCGAACATCCACATCAGGTTTAAAATCCTTAGGAGTATACTTTATTTCACCTTCATGAGGCTTATCAATAATGTTATTTAGAATGGTTTTCATAGCTTAGCTCTCTTTTTGGTTTAATAGTTCAAGAATTTTTTCTTCAATCTCAATGGCCTTAAAGGGTTTCCCCTGAACTTTATTCATTCCAATTACAGGAACCAGGTATGTAGACTGAATGATTGTTTTCAATTGACCCATATTCATTTCAGGGATCAATATACGTTTAAAACTAAACAAGATCTCTCCCAGGTTTTTAGGAAATGGATGTATATATTTTAAATGAGCAAAGGACAACTTATGGCCTTCATCAATAAGTTTGTCATACGCAGTTTTAGCCGCACCATAGGTGCTGCCCCAGCTTAGTACCAAAAGGTCACCTTCTTTATCACCTGTTAATTCGAGTTCAGGTATATCATTTACGATTCCTTCAATTTTTTCCTTTCTCAATTCAACCATTTTCTGATGGTTCATTGGATCATGACTTACGTGTCCGGTAACATCCGCCTTCTCAAGGCCTCCTATCCTGTGTTCTAAACCCTGAGTTCCTGGAATGGCCCATGGCCTGCTTAAAGTATCAGGATCTCGTTTATATGGAGCGAAGGCAGCGGGATCCTTGGCAAACTCAGGTGTAAGATCCGGCAGTTCCTCCATTCCGGGTATCTTCCAGGGCTCTGTGGCTTGCCCTATATATCCATCTGTTAGTAAGATTACGGGAGTCATATATTTTAATGCGAGCCTGGCCGCTTCTACGGTCATATTAAAACAATCTGATGCACTCGCTGCAGCTAATACTGGCATTGGAGCTTCACCATGTCTGCCATACATGGCCTGTAGCAGATCACCCTGTTCAGGTTTAGTAGGTAATCCGGTACTCGGGCCTGCTCTCTGAACATTAACAATAACCAAAGGAAGTTCTGTAATAATGGCAAGACCGATAGCTTCAGTTTTAAGAGATAATCCGGGACCACTGGTTGTTGTTGCTGCCAGATATCCTCCAAATGCAGCTCCAATGGCACTGGTTATTCCAGCTATTTCGTCCTCAGCCTGAAGATGCTTTACACCGTATTTCTTGTAACCGGATATGGCATGCAATATCTCCGATGCCGGGGTTATTGGATAAGAACCTAAAAACAAAGGAATATTTGCTTTTCTGGAGGCAACAACAAGACCTAAAGCAACTGCCTGATTACCGGTAATGTTACGATACTTTCCCGGCTCCAGTGATGCTCTCTTGATCTGATATTGCTTTTTAAATACAGGGTTCTTTTGTGCAAAATTCCACCCAGCCTTCAATACCTTCACATTGGCCAATACAATTTCGTCTTTGCCTTTAAATTTCTTATTGATCCATGCTACGCTGGGCTCAATAGGTCTGTCGAACATCCAGTAGACTATTCCCAGGGCGAAAATGTTCTTTGTTCTCTTGATAAGCTTGGGATTCAGGTTGAGACCATCAAGTTCTTTCTTGATCTCATCAAACATATCAATGGCAAATACCTGATATTTTTCAAGACTTCCATTTTCCAGCGGGTTGGAACTATAGGCCGCCAGCTTCAGATTTTTCTCATCAAATCCACCTGTATTTACTATGATAACACCATGCTCCCTTAAATTTGGAAGATTCACTTTCAGTGAAGATGCATTCATTGCTACCAAAACATCGATAAAATCTCCGGTAGTCTTTATGTTCTTCGTACCAAAATGAACCTGAAATGCACTTACCCCATACAGAGTACCCTCGGGTGCCCTGATTTCAGAAGGGTAGTCCGGGAAGGTGTTCACCTCATTCCCGGCAAAACCAGAAGTATCAGATAACTGTGTACCAATTAACTGCATACCATCACCCGAATCTCCAGCAAAACGAACTGTTACTTCATCCAGATTTTCAACAGTCTTACTCATAGGTCAAACTTTATAAGTGTATAAACATTTAAAAAAAAGAAAAAGAGCACTCCATTCAATTTAATTGAATTCCAGGATGTGCTCTTTGAAAACAATGTGTCTAATTTAGACTATAATTTATAATATGTCAATGCCTTCATGTATTGTGCCCGCTCAAATGCACTTGGATCAGAAGATCTCTGCTGGCTCATTGCCCCGATCATTTCTTCAACTGCATTATACTCATTTTGCTCCATCCATTCAATCAGGTGTTTTTCAACATTTTGAATGTGAAATATTCCATGCTTCAATAAAGCAGAACAAAGCATTGTAACGTTCGAGCCAACAAGTAACATTTTAACTACATCGATCCCTGTGTGGACTCCACTGGTGGCAGCCAGATCTGCTGCAATCTTATCTTTAAGTATGGCAATCCATCGCATGGGAAGTCGCATAGCCTGGGAGGTACTTAATTGTACGTTGGGAGTAACCTCAAACTCTTCCAGATCTATATCAGGCTGATAGAACCTGTTAAAGAGTACCAGGCCATTAGCACCGGCATCATCCAATCTTTCAGCCATATTGGCCATATTTGAAAAGAACGGACTCAGTTTAATAGATACAGGTATGTCTACAGCTGATTTAACTGATCTCAATATATCAATATATGTTTGTTCAACATTTGAACCAGATAATGTAGTATCCGAAGGAATGTAATAAACATTTAACTCTATGGCATCGGCACCTGCCTTTTCCATCTCTTTGGAATATTCTGTCCAACCTCCAATAGTGCTTCCATTTAGACTGGCAATAATCGGAATATCAACAGCTTTTTTTGCATCCTGAATATGTTGCAGATATTCCTCGGGGCCTACCTTATACTCTTCTGGCTCCGGAAAATAGGATAATGATTCTGCAAAACTTTCCGTACCTGTGGTAGTATGGTAATGAAGCTCTTGTTGTTCAAGCCTGATTTGTTCTTCAAATAATGAATAAAGAACCACTGCACCCGCACCGGCATCTTCCATCATTTTGATATTTTGGGTATATTCTGACAAGGGAGAAGCCGAAACAACTATTGGTGACCTCAATGTCATTCCCAGGTATTTGGTTTTCAAATCCATATTATAAAATTTTCAATTTTTCGAATTCTTATCTTAAATATAACATTTAGTTTTGAACGATAACATTATCGTATTGTTTATCCGCCAAATATTTGAAATAATTCCATCTTTCAGCAGCATTTGCCTGGGCCATTTTCATATATTCTTTGGCTAAACCGGGCTTACTTTTCGTAAGCATTTTAAACCTGTTTTCCATCATCATATAATCAGCCACACTTGTATTCGGACGAGGTCTTGAATCCAGGGTTAATGGATTCTTACCTTCCTTCAGGTTTTCCGGATTATATCTGTACAGTATCCATTGACCGGAGTCAACCGCTGCTTTCTGATGCTTCAATGGGGCTGACATATCAATACCATGTGCAATACAATGTGAATAAGCGATAATAATTGATGGGCCATCAAATTTCTCGGCTTCAATAAAAGCTTTCAGCGTTTGCTCATCTTTTGAACCCATTGCTACTACCGCTACATATACAGTATTATATGCCATAGCCATCATCCCTAAATCCTTCTTAAAAGTAGGCTTACCGCTTGCTGAGAATTTTGCAATGGCACTCAGAGGTGTCGCCTTGGATGTCTGACCTCCTGTGTTCGAATAAACTTCGGTATCCAGAACGAGAATATTAACATTCTTACCGGATGCAATTACATGGTCAAGACCACCATATCCAATATCGTATGCCCAACCGTCACCACCTACAATCCAGACACTTTTCTTTGCCAGGTAGTCTGCTACATTCAATAGCTGAGCAGCCTTTGGAGATTTAATAGATCCCAATTTATCTTTTAAAATTTCGACCCGTTCTCTCTGTTCAAATATTCCTGACTCCTCAGATTGATCTGCATTGATAATTTCTGTTACCAGATCGTCTCCTATTTCTGAACCAAGTTCCTTCAATAATGTGATGGCTCCTTCATTTTGTTTGTCTATAGCCAACCGGTATCCTAGACCAAATTCAGCATTGTCCTCGAACAATGAATTTGACCATGCAGGTCCGCGACCATCTTTATTTTTAGTCCAGGGAGTAGTAGGCAAGTTACCGCCGTATATAGAGGAACATCCTGTAGCATTGGCCACGATCGCCCTGTCTCCAAATAATTGAGAAACGAGTTTAACGTATGGTGTTTCTCCACATCCTGTGCATGCACCTGAAAATTCGAACAATGGTTCCTGAAGTTGCTGGGTCCTTATGCTGTTCAGTCCGATCAGGTTCCTGTCAAGATCA
This sequence comes from Cyclobacteriaceae bacterium, assembly GCA_024644875.1. Taxonomy (GTDB): domain Bacteria; phylum Bacteroidota; class Bacteroidia; order Cytophagales; family Cyclobacteriaceae; genus JAGTVG01. Next base: position 1,267 of record JAHEGY010000102.1, on the reverse strand, counting down.
GGTATATTGAGGAAGAAATCCCAGTTTTTAGCTTCCTGGTTTCTGAGCGGCAATTGAGGCTCCATAACCAGCGCTTTCTTACTCTTATCACGTTTGTTTTTCGCGGGGCATACCTCCACACAGACCCCACATCCTGTACAATCTTCCGGAGCTACCTGAATGGTATATTTATAGCCCATTTCTTTGAATTCCTTGTTTCGCACATCAACCGACTTGAAGGTTTCAGGAGCGCTTTCCAAATGTTTTGGATCATATACCTTCATCCTGATCGTAGCATGAGGACATACAAATGAACACTTACCGCACTGTGTACAGGTTTCCTCATCCCATGTGGGTATTTCTAAGGCTATGTTTCGCTTCTCATATTTTGTTGTACCTGTAGGCCATGTCCCATCAATTGGGAAAGCGCTTACCGGTATATCGTCTCCTCTTCCTGCAATGATCTCCCCCAATACTTCTTTTACGAAATCAGGGGCGTTTTCAGGAACAGGTGGCTTCAACTTCATATTTCCAACAGGTGATTTTGGTATTTCTACTTCAAACAGATGCTCAAGTGTATGGTCGACCGCTTTGAGGTTCATATTGACGATCATTTCACCTTTTCTGCCATAGGTTTTGACGATTGAATCCTTGATGGCTGCTATTGCTTCATCTTTAGGCAGAATTCCTGAAATTGCAAAGAAACATACCTGCATGACCGTATTGATCCTTCTGCCCATACCGCTTTCTTCTGCTACCTTCTGTGCATCGATTGCATATACCCTGATTTTCTTATCAATAATCGTCTGCTGAATGGAAAGTGGAATATTATTCCATAATTCATCCTTATTAAAAGGTGAGTTGATAAGGAACGTGCCGCCCTCAACCAGGTTTTGGACCATGTCATATTTCTCAAGAAAAACTGACTGGTGACAAGCGACAAAATTCGCTTTTCTGATGAGATATGGAGCCAGAATATTCTTCGGCCCAAATCTAAGGTGTGAGGTAGTTACCGAACCAGCTTTTTTGGAATCATAAACAAAGTATCCCTGCGCATAATTCTCCGTATTCTCCCCAATGATTTTTATTGAGTTTTTATTGGCACCAACTGTTCCATCAGCACCCAGCCCGTAAAACATAGCCCTTACAACATCATCAGATTCTATATCGAAATCAGGATCAAAATCCAGACTTGTATTGGATACATCGTCATTGATGCCTATTGTAAAATGCTTTTTAGGTTTTTCTGCACTTAAGTTATCAAAAACAGCCTTTACCATTGTTGGGG
>JAHEGY010000194.1 GCA_024644875.1 Cyclobacteriaceae bacterium | reverse complement strand
TTTTTTCATCATTGGGAGTGGGTAATGGAATAGGGATGTCCTTGAATATTCTGGAATTAAAACCAAAGGAAGAATTGAAGAATTTTCTCAAGATTAATGAAGTAAGGGACATTGAGATCAATAAGTCATATTATGAGTTGGGCAGGATGCTGAATTACGTAGACCTGGATGTCAGGTTTGAAAATGGGAACAGCCTTTGGATCAATTTTCAAAACGAGTTCAGTCCACTCTCAAGCGATCAAATCATGGCCTATTATGATGCAGATGTGAATTATCTGAACTTCCAGAATCCTAAAAATCTACGGAAAATTAATCAATGGGCAGAAAATAGAACATATGGTAAAATACACCATGTAATGGATACTATAATCCCATCTGACAGATCCTATATTATCAATTTGCTATATTTTGATATCAGTAAAGCATTACCGTTTAAAAAAGTAGTCCCTGGTCCGGTTGTCTTTAATACCCTCGATGGTGATAGATTTGAATGTAAAGGTTTGAACCTTAAAGATGGAGTTTATAATAAATATATTCATGAAGAATTTGTACTCCTTGATATTCCCTTGGGCAAAGGACAGTTTAACCTGACCATTATCATCCCTGATCGTTATGATGCATTGAATGAAATGATTGAAAATCTAAATCCTGCCCTTGTGATAAATTACTTAAACCAGGTCACTGAATCAAGTGAAGACCTGATATTACCAGATTTTGAGATCAATTCAGAGATCCGGTTAAAAAATCTGTTCCCTAAATTCGGTTTAACCGGACCATTAAGGGTAATAGAAGGTTATTACCCTACACATAATCTTTTTATATCAGACTTCATTCATAAATCCCATTTTAACCTTAGCGAGGAAGAAGAAGGTATTCAGGATGATATGGAACTCACATTTCAGGATCCTGCATATGTGATTGACAAACCATTCGTCTTCATTGTCAGGGAGAAATATACCGGCGCTATGGTATTTACCGGTAAACTGGCTGAGCCGGTGAATAGTTCAATGGAATAATTCCATTGCAAATGGGTTCAATTCCAAAATATTTTTAGAATTCCTTCAGAAATAGTAAAAAAAATTGGAATTTTAGTGTCTCGAACAGCATAATTCACAGTATCATATTAATGATAATATAATGAACGACAGAGTATATATTTTTGACACTACGCTTAGAGATGGAGAGCAGGTGCCTGGGTGTCAGTTAAACACAGAGGAAAAAATTGAGGTAGCTAAAGCGCTGGAAGCTCTTGGGGTGGATGTTTTAGAAGCTGGTTTCCCCATTTCCAGCCCGGGTGATTTTAACTCCGTTGTTGAAATATCAAAAGCAATTACTGAACCGATCATATGCGGCCTGACAAGAGCATTAGAGAAGGATATTGATGCAGCTGCTGATGCACTAAAATATGCCAAAAGAAAAAGGATACATACGGGTATCGGTTCTTCCGATCTTCATATTTATACTAAACTGAAGAGTACCAGGGATAAGATCCTGGAACAGGGTGTCAGGGCAGTTAAATATGCCAAAAAATATGTTGAAGATGTTCAGTTTTATGCAGAAGATGCCGGAAGGGCAAATCTGGAATATCTCTGTAATATGATCGAATCAGTGATCGATGCCGGTGCTACTGTTGTTAATATTCCTGACACCACAGGATATAATTTACCCTGGGTATTTGGAGAAAAGATCAAGTACCTTGTGGAGCAGGTACCTAATATTCATAAGGCCAGAATTGCTGTACATTGTCACAATGACCTTGGACTGGCCACCTCCAATACAATCGCTGGTCTGGTTAATGGGGCCAGGCAGGCAGAAGTAACTATGAATGGTGTAGGTGAAAGAGCCGGTAATACATCCCTGGAAGAAACCGTTATGATTTTGTACAGTCATAAGCACCTTGGACTTACCACCAATATAAATACGTCACAACTTTGCCCTACAAGTGATCTGGTATCTAAAATGATGCGCATGCCTGTGCAGGCTAACAAAGCGATCGTTGGCAAAAATGCTTTTGCGCACTCATCAGGAATTCATCAGGATGGATTTCTGAAGAACAGAGAGAATTATGAGGTAATTGATCCAGTAGATGTCGGCGCCTTGCCTTCCAGCATCGTTCTGACAGCTCGCAGCGGAAAACATGCCCTCTTGCACAGACTTGAGAAACTGGGCTATACTTTTGAAAAAGAAGAATTGATAAAGATTTATGATAAATTCCTGGTTCTCGCTGACTCACAGAAGGAAGTAAATGATAAGGATCTTATCGTTTTAATAAAGGAAATAGAGCCAGAACTTAAAAAATAACCAAATAAAATATTTGCGAGGGCAAACTTTTCAGATCGCTTATAACAGTTCGTTATTTCAAAACAGAATGAGCATATTTTTTTGTTTTTTTACCTAAATTGTAGGTATGAAAATCCTTGCTGCTGCCGAAACCAGGGAAGCTGACGCCTATACCATTAAAAATGAGCCAATAGCTTCCATCGATCTGATGGAAAGGGCCTCATTAGCATTTGTGCAGGTCTTTACAGAACACTTCCATTCAAAACGGAGGATTCATATTTTTTGCGGAAGCGGGAACAATGGTGGAGATGGCCTGGCTGTTGCCAGGTTACTGTTACAAAAGAATTACAATGTAGAAACATACCTGGTAAATTTTAAAGAAAAAGGTTCTACAGATTTTATGACCAATCTTGAAAGATTGAAAATAATTCATGAGCCCCAACTGATCAAAGAAAAGGGGATATTCCCCGCCTTTACAGAAGATGATGTGGTTATTGATGCTATATTTGGATCAGGACTCACAAGGCCGGTTGAAGGGATATGTGCTCAGGTAATTTCCGAGATCAATGAAAAAGCCAAACATATCGTAGCAATTGATATTGCTTCTGGCTTATTTGCTGATGCTTCGAGCCAAAAAGGGGCTATTATTAAACCAAGCCTGACTATAACCTTCCAAATGCCTAAACTGGCTTTCCTTATCCCGGAAAATGAAATATATGTTGGGGCCTGGACGGTGGTAAATATCGGACTGAACCGGGATTTTATTGAAAAGACAGCAAGTGCAAATTACATGATGTCCAGCAGAATGGTGAAGGATATGATCAGGGAAAGAAAAAGGTTCTCACACAAAGGGGATTTTGGTAAGGCCATATTATTATGCGGGAGTATGGGTAAGATGGGAGCTGCTGTGTTGAGTGCCAAAGCATGTATAAGGACCGGCGCAGGATTACTTACTATGCAGATCCCTCATTGCGGCTATACCATCATGCAGACTACAGTACCCGAAGCTATGGTTACTGTAGATATACAGAAAGACCATCTGACTCAGTTTCCGGACCTTGCCCAGTATAATGTAGTAGGTATCGGACCTGGGATTGGGACGAATCCGGAAACAACTAAGATGATGTATAAGTTACTGGAAAATCATTCCAATCCAATGGCCATCGATGCCGATGCCATAAATATTATCGGCAAAAATAGGTTCCTTTTTGAGAAACTGCCGGAGGGCAGTATTCTAACCCCACATTTGAAAGAATTTGAGCGGATTACAGAGGCCTGCAGTAATCATTTTGACCGACTCGAATTACAACGAAATTTTTCCTTAAAATTTAAAGTAGTGGTTATACTAAAAGGTGCCAATTCATCTATTTCATTACCCGATGGAAGGATACTATTCAATACAACTGGAAATCCAGGTATGGCTACCGGGGGAAGCGGTGATGTGTTGACTGGAATGATCACGGGTTTACTGGCTCAAAACTACAGGCCTTCCGAGGCTGCGATCCTGGGGACATATCTGCATGGACTTGCAGGTGATCTGGCTGAAGAAAAACATGGCAGGGAAGGATTAATCGCCTCTGACATCATTGAGGAAATCCCGAAAGCCTTTCTCAATACCAAAAAATAATTCACTTTTCTTATCTTTTTTCTTTTTTTTCTTATAAATTGGTATTGTGCAAACCAAAGCCGTGTTTTCACGTTATTATTTGTATTACCAGCCTTGATTTTGAAAACGAAAAATTGTGCTGGTTTTTGGAACGAAATTTGCTTGTTTTAAGATATAAAGTAGATATGAAATTTTGGGATTAGCCTATGAAGAAACTTCTACTCTTTGCTCTTACATATTTCTTACTCTTTGGAATTGCGACTGCTCAGTCAGCATTCTCGGAGGAGCAAAGCGTGTCATTGCCCTATCTTCAAGACGATCAGGTCATTACCAAAAACAAGATTGAAATTTTCCCTAATCCGGCTGTTGAGTATATTTATATTAAGATCGACAATTCTGAATTGGAAAATGTGGAGATGGAGCTTTTCAACATAATCGGCAATTCTCTTAACTTTGACCTTGAAGAAATTGAAAAGAACAGCTATCGGATCAAAGTAGAAGATTTCCCTCCTGGCTATTATTTATTAATGATTAAAGATCCGATCAAACGCTTCAACCAGGCGTTCAAGTTCCATAAAGTGAAGTAAAAATATCTCTAGAATTCAGCTGTTCCCCTTGCCCTAGGAAAGGGTATCACATCCCTTATATTCCCGATGCCGGTCACGAATTGAATGAAACGCTCAAATCCGAGGCCAAAACCACTGTGTGGGGCCGTTCCAAACCTTCGCGTATCAAGGAACCACCATAATTCCTTTTCACTGATGCCGCATTCCTCCATCCGCTGGGTCAGCTTATCCATCCGCTCCTCACGCTGGGAACCACCTACGATCTCACCCAGCCTTGGGAATAATATATCCATAGCCCGTACTGTCTTACCATCTTCATTCTGGCGCATGTAAAAGGCTTTAATTTCCTTAGGATAGTCGAAAAGGATCACTGGTTTCTTAAAATGCTTTTCAACGAGGAACCGTCCGTGTTCAGATTGCAGGTCGGCGCCCCATTCTTCAATGATAAATTGAAACCGTTTCTTTTTGTTAGGTTTCGAATTCCTTAATATATCAATCGCTTCAGTATATGTAATCCTTTCAAAGTCATTATCGATTACGAAATTAAGCCGTTCTATGAGTGTCATATCACTTCGCTCTTCCATCTTCTTCATTTTGTCCTCCTCAATGGCTCGCTTGTTAAGGAACTCTATATCCTCTTTGCAGTTTTCCAGTACATACCGGACAATATATTTCAGGAAATCTTCCGCCAGGTCCATATTATCATTGAGATCATAGAATGCCATTTCCGGTTCAATCATCCAGAATTCGGCGAGATGCCGTGTGGTATTTGAATTTTCAGCCCTGAATGTTGGGCCAAAAGTATATACTTCCGTTAAAGCCAGGGCAAACAGTTCAGCCTCCAGCTGGCCCGATACAGTAAGATTGGTTTCCCTTTCAAAGAAATCCATTGAATGATCGATCTCCCCGGTTTCAGTTCTTGGAGGATTTTCAATATCCAGTGTGGTAACTTTGAACATTTCACCAGCTCCTTCTGCATCAGAAGCGGTAATGATCGGGGTGTGAATATTAAAGAATCCTCTTTCATGAAAAAATTGATGTATGGCAAAACTCATTGCATGCCTTACCCTGAAAACAGCACTGAACGTATTTGTCCTTGGTCGCAGATGGGCAATCTCACGCAGGAATTCCAGAGAATGCCTTTTTGGCTGCAGAGGATATTCATCCGGGTCGGCCTTACCAAACAAGTCGATTTTTTCTGCCTGGAGTTCTACTTTCTGACCGCCTCCATATGATTCAACTAACTCACCTTGTACAGATA
>JAHEGY010000101.1 GCA_024644875.1 Cyclobacteriaceae bacterium | reverse complement strand
CAAGCCACCCACCCGCAAGGTCAAGTCTGTATGGAATAATGCTCTTTGACCTTAGCTTGGTTGTCGATCTTGAAGGAAGATTATCTTTGGGGATTCTCTTACTCACTACATATTGTATGCCCAATTGTTTGCATAGATCTTTCTTAGCTCTAGAATCGCCATCTTCGTTGACAAAAAGAATATCGGGCTTTAATTCCTTTATTTCATCCAGGTAATCAATAATTCCACTTCCTTTATTAATCCAGGCATCCTTTACGAATCTTATAGATTTTACCATATACAACCTTTCCCTGTCGTTATTAATTGTTTTGCGGTTTTTAAGACTAAAAATGGTGCGATCTGATCCTAAACCCACATAAAGATCTCCATGTGTGGAAGCTTCCTCAAAAAATGCAACATGTCCACTATGTAAAAGATCATAACAGCCACTAACGAAAACTTTTTTCCTTTTCATGAATGATAATTTGGATTGCAACAAAAATAGCAAATTAGTTTGCATCTTCTGGAAACAGGAACTCAATAAATCGACCATATTGTCATTTTTAAGAGGTTGAAAAATGATTTTTTTCTATTTCTTTTTAAGAAAAGCCCTGGTTTCGGATATTACCTCAACTTGAAACTGTGATATTCGTAATAGAACATTAGAATGGATGTATATGAGAAACAAGTATATGATGACCTGAAAATGTGGAAAAAATCCATTCATGAAGATCCCTCCATATTTGGATCCATGGCCAAATCCGTACAGAAAGGCATAAATAATATAATCCCGGAACGGGTTCACAAAATCATGACCGATGCGATCAGGCAGATGACCAAATCTGTCATATTTGGTGCCTACCTTACCACTCAGAAAAGATCTAAAACCGGGTTACTGCCAGGAATAGAGGAAAAGGTAAAGAAAAAGGTCGATGTATATAGTAAGACTGCAGCTGCTGAAGGTGGGATTACCGGATATGGCGGTATCCTGATGGGTTTGGCAGACCTGCCTTTATGGCTAAGTATCAAAATCAAAATGCTCTTTGAAATCGCCAGTTTGTATGGATATGATCTTTCCAATTATAAGGAACGCATTTATATCCTGCATATCTTTCAACTTACTTTTTCCAGACATCAGCAACAAAAACAAATATTCAGCCTGATCAATAACTGGGAAAAAGAGAAGGAGAAACTTCCGGAGGACATTAATGAGTTCGACTGGCGATCCTTCCAGATAGAGTACCGGGATTATCTGGATTTAGCAAAACTGATGCAGTTGATCCCGGGGTTTGGTGCCATCGTGGGGATTTATATTAATCATAAATTGACCCGCAGGCTGGGCCATTTTGCTATGAATGCCTATCGCATGAGATGGCTGCAGAACAACTGACAATTCTTTGCACATTTCAACTCCTTTTCATATATTTCAAATTACTTTAAACTAAAATCAGTATCCGTTTACACTATTCACTCTTCGATATGAAAAATCATAAACCTTGTATTTTCCTGCTCATCATTTTATGTCAAATTATACCTGCCTCTGGTCAATCCAATGAATTCAATTTTAGAGGTTCAAAGGAATCTGAAAATGCTGTTGTCATTTTTTCCGGAGATTATTTCTCGTATGCTGCTAACAATGCCGAATTAAAAACATTCGAGGGCACCTATGGAGGCAAATTGTCCTATGAAAATGGTTCTTTAGTCCAGTTTATGGAGTTTAAGGGAATAATCCATCCTGCCAGGATTAATACATTTTGATTATTTTTGAAGATTGAATAATCTGTTTTATACCAAATTATAACCTTTAAAGATATATTCCGGTTTTATTAAGTAAGAAATGAATCATCAGAATAAAGACCATGGATACGCTATTGCCCTTGCCTGGCCTGAAACTTATTGCAAGCAGGCAGGTGCCTGGTATGATAACTTAATGGACTTCATTGGCATAAGTACTAATTATCATTATAAAGTCGGTCATGCCGCAGTGATCCTGGTGGATGGCATAAACGGGAATTGCCACTATTTTGATTTTGGAAGATATCATGCTCCATATGGTCATGGAAGGGTAAGAAATGAGGAAACCGACCATGACCTTACCATTCACTCCAAGGCTAACATGACTCCCGATTGTATAATCAACAATCTTCATGAGATATTATCTGAAGTATACCACAATCCATCTTGTCACGGCACAGGTCCAGTTCATGCGGCCCTGACTAAAATCAGATTCGACCTGGCCTACAAAACCGCCCACAGAATGCAAAAAGTTAATCCATGGAAATACGGGCCATTTATCGGGAACGGGACAAACTGCTCAAGATTTGTACGTTCAATTATTTTATCTGGTAAACCGGAATTAAAACAAGCCCTAAGGTTAAAACTTCCATTGACATTAAGCCCTACACCACTTGGGATAATCAAAACACTTGGTGGAAAAACAGTTTTCCAACTTGAGCAAAATGATGCATTCAAGAAATTCCCGGAATTTAAACCCCCACCCATATTTAAGAAAAACCTTAAAAAAACACTTCAAATTCCATTAAAAGCTTTATCAATACCGTCGAATGCTCAATGGCTTGCAGGTGAAGGAGCCGGATCCTGGTTTCATATTGAACAGGCAGGAACAAGTTTCAGGATTGACCGGTATAATGAATTAGGGGAATTGGAATGTACTGGCTTTTTTATAAGACTGGGTAAATTTAACCTTACTTTGACAAAGCCATTCAAATTCATCCATCTTAGCCATTGCGATCAGGTGACCATTATGCAATTTGGTGAAAAAATCACCCTTAAAAGATTTGAAACCAACAACAAACAGAAATATGACCCTAACTCCCATATGCTCACTCAAAGAGCTTCATGACCGAAAACCATTTCATGCACAGGTGGATAACCTTGACCTGGTTGTAATAAAATACGATAATGATGTATCTGTCCTTTATGGAAGGTGCCTGCACCGGGGGGCCTTACTTTCTGACGGATATATTGAAGGGGAAAACCTGATATGCGGATTACACTACTGGGATTACCGGTATGATACTGGTATTTCAGCATATAATAATGAAGAAAGGCTATATAAATTTAAGTCTTATATAAATGATGGTGAGGTATTTGTGGATTCTACTGAGATCAATAACTATCTGCAAAAATTCCCCCAGCCTTTTGATCGTGAGGCATATTTAGGTGATTTTGCTGATACTAATCCCGCAGATACGGAGCCTTATACTTCATATATTCAATCCCTTGCTAAAAACGGCCTGAAAGAATTTGGATCACATGGGCCTTCCGAGGCGATGGGGGTCGACCGGAATACGCTGCCAAGATGGGAACAGATCCAATTCCTTCCTGCACAGTTGTCAAGACGACCATTATTGGACGATGCTGATGTAAATTCTGCCACCATTATCGGCCCAAAAGCAAAAAAGCCAATGAAATTGTCGATGCCTGTATTTGTTTCAGACATGAGCTTCGGGGCACTCTCCAAGGAGGCAAAGATCGCCTTATCAAAAGGTGCAGAATTGGCCGGAACCGGGATCTGTAGTGGAGAGGGAGGCATGTTGCCGGATGAACAGGAAGCTAACTCAAATTATTTTTATGAACTGGCTTCAGGGAAATTCGGCTTTTCCTGGGAAAAAGTAAAAAAGGCACAGGCATTTCACTTTAAAGGTGGGCAAGGTGCTAAAACCGGTACCGGAGGACATTTGCCTGGTAATAAAGTAACAAACGAAATTGCAGAGGTAAGAGGCTTACGGGAAGGCGAAACAGCTATATCACCCGCCACCTTTCCGGATTTTAATTCTCTGGATGATTTCAGGGAATTTGGGGATGAAGTACGCAGACAGACCGGAGGGATCCCCATAGGATTTAAAATTGCAGCCAGTCATATTGAGGCAGACATTGATTTTGCTGTGAAAGCCGGAGCTGACTATATCATTCTTGATGGAAGAGGCGGAGGTACCGGTTCAGCACCGACGATCCTGAGAAACAATATAAATGTTCCAACAATACCTGCACTGGCCAGGGCCAGGAAATATCTGGATTCCATTAATGTAAAAGATATTTCCCTGATCATTACCGGTGGTCTGAGAGTTCCTGAAGATTTTGCCAAAGCAATGATGCTTGGTGCTGATGCCATTGCTGTTTCCAATGCAGCACTCCAGGCTATCGGGTGTCTTGGGATGCGCGCTTGCAATACAAACAACTGCCCGGTAGGAATAGCGACTCAAAAAGAGCAACTGCGGAACAGGTTAATCATTAACACCTCGGCCATACAATTGAAAAATTTCCTGGAGGCCAGCAATACATTGATGAAAGTAATAGCCCGGGCATGCGGATATAACGACTTAAAGTATTTTAATATGAAGGATCTGACAACATTCAATTTTGATATGCACAGGCTTACCGGGATCCCATATGCAGGAAGTCTTTAAGCAGCCAATAATGAAAATGAAAGATTATACTAAAACAGATCAACACATTCATCAGTTAAGCCAGATATTGGCGAAAATGAACAGATCCCTGGTGCCTGCAAAGGATGATGACAGTCATACCAATCTATATTGGGATCCAATCCGGCAACAGCTATTGGGCAGGTGGGTCTCATCACCTGGGGGATTATTATTGCCAGCATTGAATTTAGAACAAACAGAATTCCAGTGGATTAATAAAAAAATGAAAGTAGCTGGTAAAGCTTCATTGGTTGGTAAAAATTATTTTGAAGCTGAAGATCTGGTCAAAGCGCTTTCACATGATGTCGGGATAGAAAAAAAATCTCTGATGGCACCACTGCATTTTGAGATACCGGATTATTCATTTAAAAACTCTCCGATTAATACACTTGAAAAACAGAAATTGCTGGAATGGTCATACTTCAGAACCCTTGCCAACCATATTTTGATCGACCTGGGCGAAGCCATACAGAAGGACGTTGAAGTAAGGATCTGGCCCCATCATTTTGATACCGGGATCTATTTTCAATGGAATGATGAAATTGGGATTGGATGTGGCCTGGCCATGGAAGACGATATGGCGGGAGCCCCCTACTTTTATATATCAGCATATTCAGGGGAGGATGCATTCGATTATTCTGATGCAACCGCTCTGGCATATGGAAGATGGATCAAAGAAGGGCAGTGGAAAGGAGGGATCCTGCCTGTAGACCAATTGGGGACTGATAATGCCATGACGAATCTTCAGTTTTTCTATAGGCAGACCTTATCCTACCTTATTAAATGGTAAATAAACAATGATCTATGACGAACCATATAATATCCTTAAGCCCATAAGAAAGAGGATTTACAATTAAATCTCTCTGCTTATCCTACGAAACTGATTTTTTTAACCTGCCTGCGTTTTTATTGGAAGTCTTATGTTCTATATTTAAATTGAGCACGAAATTCAATAAATATCAATTTTTAATCTCTGAACATATTATATCATTTTTTACTATGAAGAAATTAGCAATCCTCTTTCTTGCATTGTGTTTATTTTCATGCCAGTCAAATACGGAAAAAACCTCCGATAAATTCCATGTAAAAAGGGGGACTAATGTTGCCCACTGGTTGTCGCAAAGTAATCGTCGTGGACCAGACAGGGAACAGTTTTTTGTTAAAAGGGATGTTGAGAACATCGCCCGTATGGGATTTGATCACATCCGGCTACCCATCGATGAAGTTCAGATGTGGGATGAAAACGGGAACCGTCATGAAGATGCCTTTCAATTGATGATCAATTGCATAAACTGGTGTCAGGAATATAATTTAAAGGTTATTGTAGATGTCCATATTATTCGATCCCATTATTTTCTGGCAGAAGAAAAACCACTCTGGACTGTCCCGGCCGAACAGGAAAAGTTTTATAACCTATGGCGGGATCTTTCCAGGGCCCTGAACCAATTCTCAAATAGTCAAGTGGCTTACGAACTCATGAATGAAGCTGTGGCAGATGACCCTGATCAATGGAATGACCTGATTGCCAATGCTGTTAAAGCAATACGTGAACTGGAACCAGAGCGAACCATAGTAATTGGTTCGAACAGATTTCAATCTGTTGATACTTTTGATGATCTTAAGGTCCCGGAAAATGATCCAAATATCCTTTTGAGCTTTCACTATTATGAGCCAATGATGCTTACCCATCTGCTGGCAGGCTGGACGGATTATCGTAATTATCCCGGGCCCGTGCATTATCCAGGAGTACTTGTTACTGAGGAAGAATTCCAAAATCTCCCGGATAGTTTGAAAACCGTAGCCCAAAGTTCGGTGGGCAGGGAATTCAACAAGGAGATTATCTTGGAGATGTGGCAGAAGCCAATTAATAAGGCGAAAGAACTTGGACTTCCTCTCTATTGCGGTGAATTTGGGGTGTATCATAAAGCACCGGAAGAAGACAGATTGCGCTGGTATAAGGATGTAATCCAGCTATTTGAAGCACATGGGATTGGTTATGCCAACTGGAATTATAAAAGTTCGGCTTTTGGTGTGGTTGATGAGAATGGAAACAGATTTGAGGACCTGATTGAGGTTATTGTCCCAACTCGTAATTCATCAGAATGATAATTCGTTTGCTGTGATCTTATACAGAATATTTATTCTATACATTACTTAAAAGGCAAAATTACTATGAGTCTCCGAGGATATTTCTTGGTGCTGATCCTTTTCTCCTTTATTATATCATGTAGGTCGGATAAAAATGATAATAAGCCAAATATTATTTTAATTATGGCCGATGATATGGGCTATGAATGTCTCGGCTGCTATGGAAGCACATCCTACAGAACGCCCGTGCTGGATAAACTGGCCTCAGAGGGTATTCAATTTAACCAGTGTATTTCTCAACCACTTTGCACGCCCTCGAGGGTAAAGATCATGACCGGAATGTATAACTATCGAAATTATGATTATTTCGGTCATCTGAATAACGGTTCCTATACTTTTGGTAATTTGTTAAAGGATGCCGGGTATGCTACCTGCATAGTTGGTAAATGGCAATTGAATGGTCTGGCCTACAAGGATGAAATTCCTTACTGGAACGACAACAACAGACCTGTCGACTTCGGTTTTGATGAATATGCCCTGTGGCAATTAACCCGGGGACGGAACGAGGGTGAAAGGTTTGCTGACCCGCTCATTGAACAAAATGGGAAACTACTTGATACCAATATAGATGATTATGGCCCGGACATATTTGCCAATTATCTGCTGGATTTTATAGATCGTAACCAAAAGGTGCCATTTTTTGTTTATTTTCCTATGGTTCTGGTTCATGAACCATTCGTGCCAACTCCGGATTCTGACGACTGGGCAGATCCTGATCTACGCTATAAAAATGACACTTCCTATTTCAGGGATATGGTTTCCTATACGGACAAGATTGTTGGGAAGATCGTAAATAAACTAGAACTTCTGGATATTGATGAGAATACCCTGATCATTTTCACTGGTGATAATGGAACCCATCCGACTGTTTATTCAAATACGGTGAAAGGGATAGTACAAGGAGGAAAAGGCAATACAATTGATGCGGGTGTTCATGTTCCTTTAATCGCTTATTGGCCGGATAAGATCCAAGAGGGATTCGAGTTTAATGGCCTGATAGAATTCAGTGATTTTTTCCCCACCCTGGCAGATATTGTAAAAGTACAGAGAGATTCGGATGGAAAAAGTTTTTATCCCTTGCTTACCGGTGCATCCTATAAATCCAGGGAAACAGTATTTGTTCATTATGACCCAAGATGGGGCAAAAGGGTAAATCAATACAGGAACCAGTTTGTTCAGACCAATGAATATAAGCTTTACCAGGATGGAAAATTCTACAATATCTCAAAGGACATTCTGGAAAAAGCGCCATTGAACCCGGATTCACTGGATGAAGAACAACACATAACCTGGCTTATGCTAGCGAAAGAGCTGAAGAAACATCCGGGGTTGAGTGAATCGAGAGGCACATCAGTTGAGTAATTCCCTATTCAATAATAGAATGATTTCGAACCAAACCTGGAATAATATTTTCAGGTCGGCTTTACTTCCTTGATTGTGATAACAGCATCCAGCAAAGATATACGAGCCAAAAGGCGAGTATCACCTGAAAAAAATTATATCACAAAATTTAAAATCTAACAAAATCTCGTAAAAACCACTTATCGCAAGCGTTAAAATCTAACAAAATCTCATAAAAACGACATACCGCAGAAATTAAAAACTACGAAAATCAAAAGAAATCGAATATTTTTTAAAAAATTACTTCCTCATGTGAACATATGTTCATATGTTTGCGTTTATATAAATAAAAAACAATAGAAATGGAAAGCATTGAAAAGGTCAAAGGTATAGATATTAAATCCATCACCGATATTGACAAGCTTGAAAAAGTATCATTTATATTAAAAACTATCGCGCATCCACTACGGATCGGGATCATAAGCCTGCTTGTTGAAAATGAAAAGGTATGCGTTAATGATATCTGCTCGCAACTGGAATCTGAGCAGTCACTTACATCCCATCACCTTTCAAACATGAAGTTGGCAGGTATCCTTGGAAGCGAAAGAAATGGAAAGAATATCAATTACTACCTGAAAATGCCGGAAGTTGTTGATGTGATCAAATGCATGAACCGATGTGAGGTTCTTTAGTGAAGCATAATCAGCTTCACTTTTTTTTACCAAAACATATGAATAAATAATCATATAAAGTGTTAATAGCAGGATATATAGCGGCCATTATAATTGGATTCACACTGGGCCTGATCGGTGGTGGAGGTTCAATACTGACCGTCCCTGTACTGGTTTATATGCTTCATATCAATCCAGTCCTGGCAACAGCCTATTCTCTATTTGTAGTGGGAGTATCCTCCACCGTGGGTGCTTTCAACTATATGAAGAAAGGTCTTTTGAATTATAAAACCGCCATAATCTTTGCAGTTCCTTCCTTTATAGCGGTATTTCTGACAAGAAAATTCCTGGTTCCTGCAATTCCTGAACAACTTTTTTCTATAGGCAAACTGGATATAACGACTGAAGTACTCTTTATTCTGATATTGATCCTGGCGATGATATTTGTATCACTGCTGAGTCTAAACAGGATCTTTCAGGGCAATAAAAAACATATCAAAACCTTTTTGCTTGTAACCCCTGCAGCCATCATGGTCTTCCTGGTCAGGCAGTTCCTGATACCGCGAATTCCTGATAATTTAATAGTTCTTGGAGACTTCACGCTGTCAAGAGATATGGGGATCATGCTCTTTTTTGCAGTGATCATGCTCCTTGCAGGTTTATCGATGATCAGAAAGAATAAATCAGAGGAAAATGATAAAGAACCTTCGGGTATAATATATAACTACCCGATGATAGTGGTAGAAGGCGCTATTATCGGAACCATAACAGGTATAGTTGGTGCCGGAGGAGGGTTCCTGATCATACCTGCCCTTGTTTTACTCGCCAGGTTACCCATGAAAATGGCCATTGGAACCTCTTTATTGATCATTGCGGTGAAATCCCTTGCGGGATTCCTGGGAGATTTGAGCAACCAGTCCATTGACTGGGTATTTCTTTTGTCCTTTACAGGATTAGCTATAATTGGAATATTTATAGGTACTTATATGTCAAGATTTATAGATAACGAGAAATTGAAAAAAGGCTTTGGCTGGTTCGTGCTTATCATGTCAGTTTATATTATATTAAAAGAACTATTTCTTTGAAAACAAATAAAAAATAATAGATATGGAAATTAAACAATTTTATGATGAAACATTGGCGCATGCCTCTTACGCAATCATAAGCGAGGGGGAAATTGCCCTGGTTGACCCTGCTAGGGATCCACAACCTTATTACGATTTTGCTGAAGAAAAGAATGGTCATATCACGGCTGTGATTGAAACACATCCTCATGCTGATTTTGTCAGTTCTCATCTTCAGATCCACAAGGAAACTGGTGCAAAAATATATGTCAGCAGGTTGCTTGGAGCAGATTATAATCACATCACCTTCGACACAGGCGATGTACTTAAGTTAGGTTCCATAACCCTGAGGGCACTGAATACACCCGGGCATTCTCCGGACAGTATCAGTATCGTTGCTACCGATGAAAATGGTAAAGACCACGCGGTATTTACCGGCGACACCTTGTTTATCGGCGATGTTGGCAGACCTGACCTTAGAGAAAAGGCCGGGAACATCACCGCCAAGCGTGAGCAGCTGGCTCGTGATATGTACAAATCCACACGGGAAATCCTTATGCCTCTGGACGAGGACGTAATAGTATACCCGGCGCATGGTGCAGGCTCACTATGTGGAAAAGCCCTGAGTAAGGAAACCTACAGTACATTAGGTCAGCAATTAGTAGAAAACTATGCATTGCAGGAGATGTCAGAAGATGAATTTGTTGATGTCCTCCTGGAAGATCAACCCTATATTCCAAAATATTTTGGTTTTGATGTAGGTGTCAACAAATCAGGTGCTGATGATTTTGAGAATAACATTACAGCCGTTCCCAGGTTAGACTCTGAAGCTGAACTGGATAAGGATGCATTGATCATAGATACAAGATCGAGAAAGCTATACAATGAAGGTCATGTCCCGGGTGCCATCAATATTATTGAAGATGGGAAATTTGAAACCTGGTTAGGTTCCATAGTAGGTCCTGATGAAAAATATTACCTGATAGCAGAAAGTGAAAAATGTATAGAAAGCGTTATCAGAAGATCTGCAAAAATCGGTTACGAGAAGAATCTTTTGGGTGCATTATTGAATCCGTCATATGGAACCAAAATTCATTCTGAAATAAATATAGATGGTTTTAAAGCTTATACAAATAAGTTTACCATAGTTGATGTAAGGGTTGAATCCGAGGTAAGGGCAAATCCATATTTCAGTGAAGCAATAAATATCCCACTGCATGAATTGAGGGAGCGGGTTAACGAAATACCTTCTGATAAACCGATAGTCGTACACTGTGAAGGAGGATACCGGTCCGCCACAGGATCGAGTATAATTGAAAAGGATTTCCCGGATGCTGTAGCTTATGATTTAAGTGAAGCCATAAAACAATTTAAAACGGAGAAAGTCAGCTGACCGTAGACGCCGGTTGAAAGCACTAATTAAATCTTATACGGGGGATAAGCTTATCTCCCATCTTTAAAACTATATTATTAAAACAGAAAAGAACTATGTTTAATTTATTTGGAAATACAACTGAGAAATTTCAGCATATATTCTGCGAAGAGTTGCAGAACTTGATAAGTGATGATCAGAAGTCCGGGAATTATGAGATTATTGATTGCCGGACTCCCGGGGAATATCATTCAGGACATATCCCAGGAGCAAAATTAATTGATCTTATGGATCCGGCTTTCAGGGAAAGGATCGAAACGTTGGATAAGAGCAAGACCTATTATGTCTACTGCAGAAGCGGAAGCAGAAGCATGACAGCATGCCGGTTAATGGCAGACGCAGGTATGGAAGACCTTCACAATGTTAAATTTGGTCTTATGGGGTGGCAAGGTCCTTTGGAGTAATTAGCTAGAAGTGGATTTACTGGGCAGTCGGCCTTGTGCCAAACTGTGGTTCTGGATATACGACTGTCCGGGAAATACACTTTTTAATATTCTATAATGAAAAAATTGATAATTTATAACCTCCTCTTTGCAGCCATTTTTTATATTTCTGGTTGTCAGCTGGATAATCCTGAAATCAGCATTTCGGCCAAGGATTTTTTAATGCTGGAAGATACGTCAGAATCGATTATTGTTGATGTCCGTACAGATTCAGAGTATCAGGCCGGGCACATAGAAAATTCAATATTGATCAGTCTTCATGACCGGGCCTTTATGAATAAAATCAGGGATCTCGATAAAGACAAAACCTATTATGTTTATTGCAAATCAGGCTTAAGAAGTCGTTCAGCCGTTAGGAAAATGAAAAAGGAAGGATTCTCAAATGTTTATAATATCAGAGGTGGGGTCAACGATCTGACCAGGAATGGTCTTAAACTGGTAAAATGATCCCACGGCCCTGAATTTTCAGCTCACCTATTAATTCACCAGCGTTTTTTCTTAAATTAGCCTATCACAAAGCCAAAGACTATGAAATACTATAGCAGTAAAATTGTTAAACCACAAGATATGAATCCGGGAGGAACACTCTTTGGAGGTACCCTTCTGGGATGGATAGATGAAGATGCCGCTATTTTCGTAATTGGGAAGCTGGGTTCAAAAAGCATTGTAACAAAATATATGTCAGAGATTAATTTTGTGAACTCTGCTGGTAATGGTGATATCATTGAGATCGGGTTTGAAGTAGTCGCTATAGGAAGAACTTCAATAACAATAAGAAGCCAGGTAAGAAATAAACTGACCAAACAGGAAATAATCCGGATCGATAAAATTGTTTTTGTACACGTAAATGCACTCGGAAGACCTGTCCCACATGGTATTATTAAACAAGTTTAAACTCTTATCCTGCCTGAAGATTTAATTATTCGTAATGCCTTACGGAATCAAACAGGTAATTACAATCACGTCTCTTTCAAGAAAATTAAACAATAGCTAACATTTTTAGTTTTATATTAATAAATTTAGTATTACTAAATTTATTGGCTTTGCTGTTGCCGAATTATAGCATAGGATCAAAATTCAAAGAAATTGAAGAAACGCTGTCATATGAGTTTTCATATCGCTTTGAGCCAGCTTATGTTACAAGAAAGAATCAACTTCTCCCAGTAATTATAGACCATGGTGAAGGCAAAATAGAGCAGGCTCAATGGGGAATCGGAAGTACAGTCAAACAATCTGAGGTTTATCCATGGGTACGCGCAGAAGGCATCATTAAAAAAACACATACGCGGATCCTCATTAGGAATTATCGCTGTTTGATCCCTGCAAATGGTTTTTTCATCCATAAAAAAAATGAAAGTACTTATTTCATCTATTTCCCAAAAAATAAAATAGTAACTTTTGGGGGAGTATGGAAATCATTGAAAGAAAATAAAATGGACAAGCCGGTGATCACATTTTCATTAATCAGTTGTGCATCCTATGGAAAGATATCCGCTTTGACAAATCGCATTCCCATAGTTATTCACCCGGGGGCACGCCGCAAGTTCCTCAAAAAAGACATACCCTTGATGGATATTACTAGAATACTAAGAAAAGAAAGTAATATGGATTACAACGGGATTCCAGTACCTTCTGATTTACTTTCTAAGTCCAATATATCCAGAAGAGATTTTCATATATCCGGGGAAAGGTGGTTGAAAAACCGCGAATTCCCTGAGAAATCGATTTTAGGCAGTTATTACTTCCACCAGTCCTGATGTATGCAGTTGTTGACATAGAAACCACAGGTAGCTTTACCGGCCGGCATAAAATCACCGAGATTGCCATATACATCTTTGATGGACAGCAAATTATAGATGAGTATCAGACACTGGTCAACCCGGAATCAAGCATACCGCCATATATCTCATCCATGACCGGTATCACCAATAAGATGGTGGAAGATGCACCCAAATTCTATGAAGTTGCAAAGGATATTCTTCTTAAGCTGGAAGATCACATATTTGTGGCCCACAATGTGAATTTTGATTATAATTTTATTCGCCAGGAATTCAAATCACTGGGAGGAGATTTCCAGTCTAAAAAGCTATGCACAGTCAGGCTGGCCAGGAAAATCATTCCCGGGCTTCCCTCCTACAGCCTGGGCAATCTGGCAAAACACCTGGGGATAAAGATCAATGGTCGCCACAGAGCCTTCGGGGATGCCAAGGCTACAGTAAAGGTTCTACAGCATCTCCTGGATAAAGACACCAACGGTCATGTTGAGAAAGCTTTAAAAAGGAATTCCTTTGAGGCTACCCTTCCTCCAAACCTGTCCAAGGACCAGTTTCTCAATTTACCTGAAGAAACGGGTGTATATTACTTCTATGACCACAAGGGAAAGGTTATATACGTCGGGAAGGCGAAAAATATTAAAAGCCGGATAAAAAGTCATTTTTCTGCCGGGTCTGAAACCACCCAGAAACAAAACCTTTTCAGGGATATAGTCGATATCAGCTATGACCTATGCGGCAATGAACTCATTGCTTTATTGTTTGAAGCCCATGAGATAAAGCGACTCTGGCCCCCATACAACCGGGCCCAAAAACGAGTATCCTGGAATTATGGAATTTACACCTATGAAGATCAGCAGGGGTACAAACGGTTTTCCATCAGTAAGATCAATAAGTCAGGAGAACCCTTGATGGTATTTAAAAACCAGATGGAAGCAAGATCTTTCCTGAATAAGCTTGTTCAGGATCACAATCTTTGCTCTAAGCTCTCCGGTTTGCAGAAATCTCCAACATCATGTTTTGATTACCAGATCAAGAAATGTAATGGTGCATGTATTGGTAAGGAGAAGCACGGCCGCTACAACAAAAGATACAACCAGGCCATTAGTGCCTATCAAAAAAATAATGATTCAATAGCTATTATCGGTCAGGGACGGACAGAAGAAGAATCATCTGTCGTGTGGATTGAAAATGGGGCATATCATGGTTTTGGATACTTCGATAATTCTGAAGACCTTGGAAATGTATTTCAGCTGAAATCATTTATTAAATCCTATAATGATGACCAGGATATTCAAAGGATCATCCAGATGTACCTGCGCAACAATAAAGATTACCGGATTGTTCCTATTGAGTAATTCTACTCTTTTATATTCACAATATATTTCCTTATTTTTGATTGAGATCAAAATATTTTTTAACATGAGAAGATTAACTTTTTATTTTTCCATTTTATTATTTTTTATCAGTTGTGGAGAAACGAAATATGACCTTAACCCAACAACAACTTATGAACAATTAAAAGAGATCAACCTTCCCCAAAAACCAAATATCCTCTGGATCACCTGTGAGGACCAGATGCCTACCTTGGGAAGCTTTGGAGATCCGGTAGCTCTAACTCCTAACCTGGATAAACTGGCGGGGGAAGGGGTCCGGTTCACCAATACTTTTTCAACGGCCGGGGTATGTGCCCCAAGCCGCGCAACGCTTATTACAGGGATGTATCAAAATAGCATAGGCACACACCATATGCGTACCCTTGGTTCATCGGAATTCCGGCCGGTACCTTCCTATTCGGCGGTGGTCCCGGAATATGTGAAATGCTATTCCGAATACCTCCGGCAAGCAGGATATTATTGTACCAATAATTCCAAACAGGACTACCAGTTTATACCCCCGGTAACGGCCTGGGATGAAAGCAGCAATAAAGCACATTGGAAAAACCGCGACAAAGACCAGCCTTTTTTCGCGATTTTCAATATCACGATCTGTCATGAATCAGGCATGTGGCGCAATAAGGATCACCCATTACGGGTTGATCCGGCGGATGTGGTGGTTCCCCCTTATTACCCGGATAATGAGGTGGTCAGAAAGGAGCTGGCAAGAAATTACTCTAACCTGTATGAAATGGATTCCATAGCAGGTGTTTTTCTGAATGAACTGGAGGCTGAAGGATTGCTGGAAAACACAATTATCTTTTTTTACAGTGACCATGGGGGTCCCCTCCCCAGGCAGAAGAGGGAAATCTATGATACAGGATTGAAAGTGCCCATGATCATCCGGTTCCCAAACAATCAAATGGCTGGAGAAGTAGTAGATGAGATGGTCAGTTTTGTGGATTTTGCACCGACCCTTTTATCACTTACCAATATCAACATACCGGATCATATGCAGGGACAAGCATTTTTGGGAAATGAACAGGCACCCCCCAGGAAATACATATATGCAGCCAGGGACCGTCTGGATGATGAATATGATATGGTCAGGGGAATACGTGATAAGCGCTATAAGTTCTTCAGGAATTTCCAGCCTGAAAAACCATACATTATGGACATCGAATACCGGATGCAGATGGACCTGATGAATGAATTGATCCGTGCCCATGAAGCCGGTGAATTGAATGAAGTACAGGAACTCTGGTTCGCCCAATCGAAACCTGAAGAAGAACTTTATGATCTTAATTCGGATCCCAATGAATTGAACAACCTGATTGATAACCCGGAGTATAAGGAAAAGGCGGATGAGCTGCGGGCTGAGCTTCAAAGGTGGATGGATGATATCGGCGACAAGGGATTCATACCCGAAGAAGAAATGATCTCCCAAATGTGGGGCGGGCGGGATGCTCCGCCCACAACTGAACCGCCTGGGCTTACTGTATCAGAAGACAAGGTGCGCCTTGACTGTGCAACACCCGGCGCATCCATTGGATACAAGATCTGCAAAGAAGACAAAGAACCTGAAGCCTGGCAGGTGTATACAAAACCCTTTAGTTTGAAAGAGACAGAAACACTGAGATACCAGGCCCACCGTATTGGCTATGAACCAAGTGAAATACAGGAATATCAAATGTCAAAGAAATAGATCATGGAAGAAAACCAAAAAAACCAATCCAGGAGATCGTTTATTACCAAAACCTCAATTATTGCCGGGGGCGTCTCATTAAGTCCTGAATTATTCAGTGCGGTTCCGCTGAGGAATCCGCTTGGCAATAAAAACGATAAAATAAGAATGGGCTTTATCGGCCTTGGGAACAGGGGAACGCAATTGCTGCATCGGTTCATGGCGAATGAAGACGTGGAAATAACGGCTTTTTGTGATGCATACGGGCCATATATGGACCGGGATTACAGCAAGGTGGACGACCGGTGGAAAGCCATTGGAATGATCCCTGAGATGGGGGAACAATTTGATAGCAATGTGAAAAAGTACACAGATTTCAGGAAATTGCTGGAGGATAAGGAGGTGGATGCCGTGTGTATTTCAACCCCGGACCACTGGCATGCCCTACAAACGATAGCTGCCCTGGAGGCTGGAAAAGACGTTTATGTCGAAAAACCTCTGACCATAAACATCAGTGAGGGCCGGGCCATGGTCAATGCACAAAAGAAAACAGACCGGGTTGTCGCGGTCGGCCTCAACAGGCGGGGATCATCGATTTATCAAAATCTTTCAAAAGAGCTTCAGGCCGGCAAGATCGGGAAAATTACTGTGGCAAGTGCCATGCGTGTGAGCAATATGGCACCAGATGGTATCGGCAAATTAGAGTCTGCTGATCCACCACCAGGATTTGATTGGGATATGTGGCTTGGCCCCCGGGCGAAAATTCCGTACCAGTTTAATATCGCACCGTACAAATTCAGATGGTGGAGCGATTACTCTTCCCAGATGGGAAACTGGGGGGTCCATTACATGGATGTTATCCGCTGGATGATGGGTGAAAGAGCACCATCCGCCATCAGTGCTGTCGGCGGAAAATATGTTTTAAAGCATGATGGTGATATCCCTGATACGATGGAAGTCCTGTTTGAATTTGCCTCAGGGGCTATCGTAAAATTCAGCATCCATGAAGCTTGCGGTGGTGGAAATATACCTATTGGAGAGATTGAACTAAAGGGCACCTTGGGCAATATCGGCATTAACCAGAACAGGTATCAGGTTATTCCCGGTGGGCCGGGTCAGTTCCAGACCTGGAAACAATTGGTAGAACCTGAAGATTATCGTATAGAATCCGACAAAAGTTTTGGAGATCTGAACATTAGTGAGGATTCTACGGCGAATTTGATCCGAAACTTCCTTGATTGTATTAAGACCAGGGAAGAACCATGGTGCCCATTGGAAGAAGGACATAGATCCACTTCCTTTGCTCACCTGGCGAACATGTCTATGAAGCTCAAATCAAGACTGGAATGGGATGCCGAAAAGGAAAGGGTCACGAATCTGGATAAGGCTAATGACCTGATGTCATATGAGTACCGGGATCCCTGGAAATTATAGAAACGGTAAAATCCACTATTAAACGAGTATTTATGAAAAGAAAACGAAGGGACTTTATTAAGAAAATCTCCGGAATGGGCCTTGGCCTTACCGGGTTACCCTATGCTGGCCTGACAAAATCGAACGAAAAAAAGAAAAGAGCTAAATCCAATAAAATTGAAGAGATCTGTGTCTTCTCCAAGCACCTGCAATTTCTTGATTATAATGAAATGGCTGAAACAGCTGCTGAAATTGGATTTGACGGGGTAGATCTTGCTGTGAGGCCGGGAGGACACGTTTTACCGGAAAATGTGGCCAGGGACCTTCCTATTGCTGTGAAAGCCATAAAAAACGCCGGGCTCAAAGCCCCGATGATGACCACAGCAATAACGAATGCAAGCGATTTTGATTCCCAGGCCGTACTGGGAATCGCGGCCAATGAAGGCATCAAGTTATACCGTATGGGTTATATGAAATATGATTTTGAGAAAGGAATCGACAAGACTTTAGATGACAAAAAGTTCACTATTGATAAGCTGGTAGAATTAAACGAAT
>JAHEGY010000100.1 GCA_024644875.1 Cyclobacteriaceae bacterium | reverse complement strand
TGGAGGGTGACAGAGGCATCCAGGGTGGCATTTTTTACGATTTCAAGATCCCGGATAGGATACCAGAAGTTTTTTGCCTGCTTAACGGAATGTGGAGTGAACCAGCCGTAACCTGGTTGATTATTGGAAAAGGTCCCTGTCATAAGCTCGACATACGCCTTACCGTCATCGGTGAGTTTCCTCCTGGCGTTCTGTCCCTGGAGACCCGGTCCGAATTGCCACAATTTGGAGGTTTTGTTTTGGATTACATCACCTACATGAATAGTACCTGCATCAGTAGCATAATCATAACCTCCAACAAATCCCTCCTTTCCCTGCCAGAAGAAGAAAGATACCGGGTCAGGGTGGTTTTTCCACCAGGTGAGGTCTACCCCTTCTGTATAATCAATTCCTCTGTATACCTCATGGGAGATTGGCCAGTGTGTAAAACTGGTATTGCTGTGAAATACCCCGATCTCCTGGCTTGGCGGCCAGAAGGTTCGCCAATTCTCATCCGAAGTGATGGCCACATTGGCCCAGAATAAGAAGTTTCTGGTTACTTCATTCGTATTGTTCAGGCGATATTCGGCTTCTATGTAAGAACATCCTGGTCGAAGAGTTATGCCAATGATCCCTCTTAGCCGAAGGTCGCGTTCTGTTTCGCCAATCCAGATCGTGGCACTGCCATCATCATTTTCAACCATATAATAATCTGACGGTATCAAGGTGGTCGTTCTGTGATGGTGTGGGAAACACCACTCTATCCCGCCCGAGATCCAGGCACCTAAAGTTCCGATCAGGTCGGGTTTGATAACACTGTTTCTGTGGAATAATTCACGGCCGTTCGTTTTATCTATTGCCGAGAAAAGCCTGCCCCCAAACTGGGGAAGAATGGCTACTTTCAGATATTCATTTTCCAGGTAAACCATGTTATAAGTCACCATAGTCAATTCATTCCCGAGTTTTGTCTGGGCAGGATAGGGATACATATGACCCGCAGCACCCTGGACACCTCTGCCGGTATAGAACATCGGGCTGAGTTCATCAGTGCCTTTCTGATATGTAGGTATTTCTTCTTTTCCTTCGTATACCTTGACTTGTGAATAGGATATTCCTGAAAAGACCAATATCAGGAGACTAAAAAATATTTTTTTCATAATTCAAGAAATTTAGGATCCCCATTCAGATTATTGAAAAAAATTAGCCCATCTAATTTGGCCGCATAAAAATCTTTCTATTCCCGACAACCTTCCTGCTACTACAGATTACTATCTGAAAGGGGACAATCAATTTATCTGGGTTTAAATTAGTTAATATATTTTATTTTTAACAAGGTTTTCATTGCTATCCTTTATTTTTTGGCATATTCCCAACTAATTCCATCTTTATAATCTTCAATATTTGCCGGGAGATAAGTTGTTAATCTTGAATAGTTTATGTTTTTTATGTCACTCAATTCTATTTATTCAATCCCTATATTTTCTCTTTTTGTGCCGGGATTAAAAGATTGATTTCTCTATTCCAGTCATTATTTGTTAATATTCGTTTTCCTTACTTCCTTGAAAAGAGTGGAAAAAGAATGCAATTTTAGTTTCCGAATCGATTGAATGTGATAGATAATGGTTAAAATTATGTAAACAAAGAATTGAATCAATGAATCCTTTAAAAAAGAGAATTTTTTGTCCTGTTACGCAAAGAATTACGATCTGCCCTAAATCCTTAAAGTGGTGGCTTTCTCTATTTTATATACTCCTGTTTCTTTCCGGTCAGGCAGCAGTCCGATTACCTCAGTTGATCAGCAATGGTATGATACTTCAGCGGGAGGCTGAAGTATTAATTTGGGGATGGGCAGATAAGAACGAGGCAATTTCTCTTAATTTTTTAAATAAAGATTACCAAACAAAAGCGAATGCCAGGGGGGAATGGAAAGTACGATTAAGAAGTCTGCCCTCCGGAGGTCCGCATATAATGACCATTAAGGGCAGTAATACACTCGTTATTGAAAATATTCTTATCGGGGATATCTGGGTTTGTTCCGGACAATCGAATATGAATTACCGGTTGAGAGGGGCGAGGTCCATATACGAAAAGGAAATAGCAGAGGCCAACAATCCTGAGATCAGGAGCTTTACAGTGCCTGAAACATACAATTTCATTACTCCGCAGAAAGATATAAACAGTGGTGAATGGATTGAAGCCACCGCTGAAACAGTGCTGGATTTCTCTGCTGTCTCTTACTTCTTTGCCGCGGAACTGTATAAGAAGTACCAGATCCCCATAGGTTTGATCCATTCGAGTAAAAGTGGATCTCCTGCACAGGCCTGGATAAGTAAAGAGGCTATTAAAGAATTTCCACAATATTACAAAGAAGCCATAACCTATCAAGACCAGACTCTTATCGAGAAAACTATGGAAGAAGAAAGAATCAGGGAAGAATCCTGGTTTCAACTTGCCAATGCTTCTGACGAGGGTTATAAGATACCAGGAACCTGGTATAATCCTTCAACGAATACTATCACATGGGGAAGCATGACCATTCCCGGACATATTACCAGGGAACCGATGGATAATGTGCACGGGGTGTTCTGGTTTAAAAAGAAAATTCAAATACCGGCTGATATGACGGGGAAAAAAGCAGTCTTGAAAATGGGCCGCCTGGTCAATTCAGATTCTGTTTATATCAATGGCACTTTTGTTGGTGCTACTGGTCATCAATGGTCACCCAGAAATTATGAAATTCCGGTCGGGGTACTCAGAGAGGGGACGAATACCATAGTAATCAGATTGATAAACCATAACGGTTATGGTGGTTTTCTTGAGGGATATCCATACCAGATAAGATCGGGGGAAGAAACCATTGAACTTGCCGGGGAATGGAAATATAAACTGGGAGCAAAAATGGATGTTTTGCCTTACCGGACTCAATTTTCCTGGAAAGCTACCGGATTGTATAATGGAATGATATCACCACTGACAAATTATACAATTAAAGGAGTAATCTGGTACCAGGGAGAAGGAAATGCTGGTAAACCAGTAGAATATGAAACATTATTTCCATGCATGATAAAAAACTGGAGAGAAAGCTGGCAACAGGGTGATTTTCCATTTCTATATGTGCAATTAGCCAATTTTATGAAGCCAACAGAAAATCCTGCATCCAGTAATTGGGCAATGTTACGGGATGCACAGCGTAAAACCCTTTCAGTAACTAAAACTGGAATGGCAGTTGCTATTGATATTGGTGAGACCCATGATGTCCACCCAATGAATAAAAAAGATGTGGGTTATCGACTGGCGCTTGAGGCACAAAGAGTAGCGTATAATGACAAAACGGTGGTAAGTGCCGGGCCTTTATATAGATCTATGGAATTAAAAGGAAATAAGATTGTGGTCTCTTTCGAACTATTTGGAAGCAGCCTGAAGATTAGAAATAGAAAAAAAATAAATTATTTTGCGATAGCCGGGGCGGATCAAAAATTTTTATGGGCACAGGCCAAAATCGATGATAATAAAGTAATTGTCTGGCATCCGGATATTCCGGAACCAGTTGCCGTTCGCTATGCCTGGGCCAATAACCCTGAAACTGCTAATCTGATAAACTCTGAAGACCTGCCGGCTTCTCCTTTCAGGACTGATGACTGGGAAAAATAGAATTATATACTGATCTTTTTGCATGTGATAACGAAAGATTGCATGAAATTAATTGTCGATGCTCAGGGTGAGTTTTTATATGTTTACACGTATAATTGATTTACTAAATATACGTATAATTCTAAAATCATACGTATAATTTAATACAGTTTTACACGTATATTTGTGTTCTCCAGAGAATCTATATGATATTCAAAGTCCAACGTCTTATCGAGAGATATATAATTATTTTACTGGTACACTTTAAGGATTCTTATTTTTGAGTATTGATTATCAATTGTACCTAAATTGCTCAAAATCAGGCTTAATCCTGGCTTTCTGCAAATTCCTTGAATAGCTCCAGGTACTTGAAGGATTGTTTTTTAAAGGCACCGGGCATGAGAAAAGCAATTATTTTCATGAATCCACTGAATTGGAATTCGTTTTCAGTGATATATTTTGTTTTTGTATCGGACAGTTTTTCAAACTTGTTTTTTACAATGTTGAACACGCCTTTGGCTTTGTATGTGCCTGAGAATTCATCGGGCAGGTTTCTGACGGTGATGGTTTCAATCATTTCAACTTCCCGCTTACCCATTTTGAAGTATAGCCTGGATTTTGACCCGGGTTCTCCGGCTGTTCCGCTGATGTGTTCATAACTCTGAAGGCCTTCCATCCATTTCTTCAGATTA
This sequence comes from Cyclobacteriaceae bacterium, assembly GCA_024644875.1. Lineage (GTDB taxonomy): Bacteria > Bacteroidota > Bacteroidia > Cytophagales > Cyclobacteriaceae > JAGTVG01. Next base: position 14,073 of record JAHEGY010000100.1, on the reverse strand, counting down.
TCCGCATTGTCAAATAATTTGATGACTTTATCGATGGGTTTCTCGATCTCAATTTCGGTGGTGTACTTCATGGTTCTAAATTTTGTATATGATGACTTGATTTTAAGCCATTGATTAATCGTTCAATTAGTATTAAATGTCCTGTATTAATTAAAGTCCAATATCAAATATAACCAAATCTTCAAAAAAGAGAACAATAGTTGACTGGATATGCTATGTTCTTACAAATTCACGATGGTGCTATAGAACTGATATATGAAAAAGGAGAGGATCCGGGGGATCCTGGTTAAGGTGATTGGCTAATGTATGGAAAATGAAGATAACTCACTCAAAATCAAGTGATCGCAAAAACATACGAAAATCAGCATCGTTTTTCTGAATAAAGAATCAGGCTTTTCCCAATTTTTTACGCTCGTGTTCCTTGAGATAGATCTTTCTTAGACGTAATGAACGCGGTGTTACTTCAAGGTATTCATCTTCACCGATATATTCCATTGATTCCTCCAGGGAGAAGATCACGGCTGGGGTAATGAAGATCTTATCATCAGATCCGGCGGCACGAATGTTCGATAGTTTCTTGGTTTTGGTCAGGTTTACCGTGATGTCATTCTGCCGTATGTGTTCTCCAACCACCTGTCCTTCATAGATCTCCTCTTTCGGGTGGACGAAAAAGGTTCCGCGGTCCTGCAGCTTGTTTATCGAATAGGCAATGGCTGTTCCCGTTTCCATGGATATGAGGGATCCGTTCCTTCTTCCCTGGATCTCTCCCTTCCAGGGTTGAAATTCCTTAAATCTATGTGCCATAATGGCTTCGCCTTCCGTGGCAGTCAGCATCAGGTTACGCAGCCCGATGATCCCTCTTGAAGGAATATCGAATTCCAGATGCGACCTCTCACCTTTGGTATCAATATGAAGGATCTCTCCCTTTCGTTGTGTAACCAGTTCGATCACTTTTCCTGAAAACTCCTCCGGAACATGCACCGTCATGGATTCAATGGGTTCATGATCTTTCCCGTCGATCTTCTTTATAATTACTTTGGGTTGCCCCAATTGGAGTTCATAGCCTTCTCTTCTCATGGTCTCGACCAGGATAGACAGGTGTAAAATACCCCTTCCGTAAACAATGAAGATCTCCGGTGATTCCGTTTCTTCCACCCTCAGGGCCAGGTTCTTTTCCGTTTCCTTAAAGAGTCGCTCCCTGATCTGCCTGGATGTGACGAATTTACCTTCCCGTCCATAGAAAGGGGAGTTATTAATGGTGAACAGCATGCTCATGGTCGGTTCATCGATCTCCATAGGTTTCAGCCCTTCCGGTTCTTCCAGGTCCGCCACCGTATCCCCAATGTCAAAGTCTTCCAGTCCTAGTATGGCACAGATCTCACCGGCGCTTACTTCTGTTTTTATTTTTTCTTTGGCCAGGCCTTCAAACACATACAATTCCTTGATCCTCGATTTAATGATCTTTCCATCGTGCTTGATCAATGATACATCCATCCCCCATTTGATTGTCCCCCTGGATAGTTTTCCAACGGCAATACGCCCTGTATAGGAAGAATAATCCAGGGAAGATATTTGCAACTGGGTTGTTCCAGGAACAAATTCTTCATTCGGGATATGTTCCAGGATGGTATCAAGAAGGTAAGAAATATCTGTACCCGGATTTTGCCAGTCGGCTGACATCCAGCCATCTTTTGAGGATCCGTATACCACCGGGAAATCAAGTTGTTCTTCAGAAGCTTCCAGGTGATACATCAGATCAAATACCGATTCATGAACCGCTTCGGGATCGCAGTTGGGCTTATCAACCTTATTGATCACTACAATCGGCTTCAGATCGAGGGCAATGGCTTTCTGTAATACAAACCGGGTTTGTGGCATTGGTCCTTCAAATGCATCTACGAGTAAAAGCACGCCGCTTGCCATGTTGAGTACGCGCTCAACTTCACCACCAAAATCACTATGACCGGGGGTGTCGATAATGTTGATCTTGGTATTTTTATACCTTACAGCAACATTTTTGGAAAGAATGGTAATCCCCCTCTCCCGTTCCAGATCATTGCTGTCCAGTATCAGTTCACCCATTTCCTGGTTGTCACGGAATAACTGCACCTGGTGTAAAATTCTGTCCACCAGGGTAGTTTTCCCATGATCGACATGGGCAATAATGGCAATATTTCGTATTTCCTCCATGAATTTTTTTCCCGGGTTTTAATCTCAAATGAAGGGCAAAGGTACTGCTTAATATTGTAGGAACATGTTATTCTATTGAACTAAAAAAGCGTATAATTCCTGTCCGGTTAATTTTTTCAGATTTTTCAGATCACCGGATATTTCTCGGGTTCATTCAATAATATCATATAAGAACTTCAGTAAATTACTACCGGATGATAATCTTTACTTCAGTCGAGATCTGACTGGTTGTATATTTCTACTTATCTTACTGATTTCCTTCTCCCTGAACTACAATGCATCCTTTTTTTTATCCAGGAACCAGTCCATCAGGTCATCCTGATATTCGGAAAGATACCGGTGACCGACACCTTCTACTTCAGTCCATTTTAAGTTCACACCAGTTTCAAGGAAATAATCTTTCAGTTTACGGTTTACATCCGCCAGCCATTCTTTCTCCCCCCAGGTCATCCATACAGGCATATTCTTAAACTTTGCGGCTTCTTCCGGAGAAACTTCCCTCAAAGCAGCGGAATACATACCGAGGGCTGTCCACCGATCCATGGATTTTAGAGCGATCCTGAATGTTCCGCCACCACCCATAGAAAATCCGTAGAGGTATTGTCTCGTCAGGTCTGTCTTGAACATATCGTCAAAATGGTCCAGGCATTCAAAAATGTCCGTTTCTGCCTGGTCTCTGTACCTTTTATCGCCCCGGCCCCAGGGGTGAATCATCAGTCCTTCTTTCCGGTATCCCTGGTTTGTGACGCCTTTGACTTCGGGTTGCAAGGGGAAAAATAGCATGCGTCTGGGATTATTGTTTTTCCCACCCCCACTTCCATGCAATTCCACATAAAGTGAATAGTCTTTTTTATCAGGATCAAAGTTTCCAGGCAGGTTCAGCCAATAAAAAGTATTTTTCCCATCGGACGGGGATTTGAAACTCATCATCAGGGGCCTTGGGCCATCAGCATATGTTTCCCATAAGGCGCCTTCATTCTCAAAAAAATTGAGCACATTGGAGGCCCACAGGCTATCTTGCGCAGTCCAGGCTATATCGTGGGTCTGGTCGTCCATCATCATTCTTACGGACGCAAAATGTTTTTTGAGCAGCTCATGTGTTGCCTTATTTTCAAGGGATCCTAGCAATGTCCTTAGTTCATTGATATCCTCTTTCTCCGGAATAACGGCAATACTGGTAGCATATTCAAATCCATAGGTACCGGAACCCACTTCGATCACCACATCCTCGCCATCAACAGTGATCTTTTCATACACCTCAGCTATGTTTTTCCCGGTGCCCTTATCCATTACTTTATTTATGGCCGCTTTTGGAAGGGTAATGGTGGCTGTTGTATTCGCTGGAATTTCAGTTTCAACGAAAAGGTGCCCGTCTTTGATTTCCCATTGGGATTTGATCAATCCGTGCAGGCTTTCCAGCTGAGCTTTGACATACTTTAAACGGTTATCCGGTTTGGGCTGGATTAAAATATGCTTATATCCGGGCTTGCCGATATCCAGACCTGCCGAAACCTTATACATCCAGTCCCCTATGGCGCCATAAGCATAGTGATTAAAAGAATTCATACCGGGATCCTGGAATGTGCTGTCCGGCTTCTGACCATCCCATCGTTCCCATATGGTTGTAGCACCCATTGTTACCGGATAAAGCCATGATGGGAAGGTTTCCTGTAACAGCAGATCGTAGGCAACATCCAATTGACCATTATCCGACAATACTTTGCACAGGTAGGGCGTACCCAGAAATCCTGTCGAAAGATGGTTGTTTCTTGACCTTATATTATCAACCAGGAATCCGGTGGATTTTGGTATCAAGTCCTCAGGAAGGAGGTCAAACATCAGTGCCAGAACATAGGAAGTCTGCGAATCGGATATGATCCTGCCGGATGGGGTAACAAAATCATGGATGAATTCCTGTTTTGTTTTTTCAAAAAGTGCCTGATATTTTTCAATATCATCCGTTTTCCCCAGTTCTTCAGCAGTAAGCGCCACCAGCCTGGCTGAATAAGCAATAAAGGCTTTGATCAGCAAATCCTGGTTGGTGTGTCCATCCGGGACGGTATGTCGGGTGATCTCCGGTTTATAATAGAGCCAATCGCCAAAACCCTTCCAGGGGACATTTTCCCGGTTTGCCATATAATCCGTATAGGCCTTCATGGAAGCATACTGTATTTCAAGCATCCGTTTATCCCCATATACCTGGAAAATGGTCCATGGTGCAATGGTCGCCACATCGCCCCATCCCGTACTGGATTCCTCACTGTGAATTACATTGGGGATCACGACCGGAACCATACCGTTTTCTGCCTGATCGGCATCAAGGTCTTTCAGCCATTTCGTAAAGAAGGCTGCAACATCCATGTTATAGGCGGCAGTACTTATAAAGGCCTGAGCGTCCCCGGTCCATCCCAGACGTTCATCCCTCTGTGGGCAGTCTGTGGGTACATCCAGGAAGTTTCCTTTTTGTCCCCATTGGATATTGCTTTGTAGTTGGTTCAGAAGAGGATTTGAAGATTCAAAGTTCCCTGTTACTTTCATGTCGGAATGAATAACCACCCCCGTCAGATTATCTGTTGTCAATTCACCAGGGAATCCGTCTATGGCTACATACCGAAATCCGAAGAAAGTAAATTTAGGTTCGTATACTTCTGTACCTTTCCCCTTAAGAATATACTTTGTAGTCGCTTTCGCAGCCCTTAGGTTTACGGTATAGAATTCACCATATTTGTCCATTACCTCCGCATACCTCAAGGTCACCTCATCTCCTTTTTTCCCTTTTACTCTGAGTTTGATCCATCCAACCATATTCTGTCCCATATCGGCGACCAGTGTGCCTTTGGGTGTTGTCCAGATCTTAACCGGTTTCAATTCCTGTATTTTTCTAACAGGTACAGTTTCAGTAGCTATCAGGTTGTCCAGAGGATAATCAGCTATTTCTGCCGGATCCCATTCCTCATCTTTGAAGTTATGCTGGTTCCAGCCATCCATTTCCCTGGAGGCATCATAGGTTTCGCCATCATATAGGCTATTCATGATGATAGGACCGTTATTGCTGCCTTTCCAGTCTGCATCCGTCACAATAGTTGCGGCGCTGCCATCCTCAAAGGTCACTTCCACCTGGCAGAGCAGTCCCAGTTTTTTACCATATACCCCCCAGTTATCCTGCCAGCCCAAGTGTCCACGGTACCAGCCATCTCCCAATTCAGCTCCAATGGCATTCTTGCCAGATTTAAGATGTGCTGTTACATCGTATACCTGGTATTGTAAACGTTTATCATAGACTGTCCATCCAGGGGTAAATACCTCATCGCCAACTACCTCCCCATTAATGGAAAGCTCATAGATGCCATGGGCAGTAACATAAGCCCTGCCTTTGGCGACGGGTTTATCCAGTGTAAAATTTTTACGAATAAATAATCCAGGACCTTTTGGTATTTCTTCCTGTTTTGGTTCTATCCATTTGGCTTTCCAGTCGGATGCATTCAAAAGGCCCATTTCCCACCAGGCCGAAGTACTCCAGGAAGAGCTGTTCCTTTTATTGTCTTTTATACGGACCCGCCAGAAATATCGGGTTCCTGATATTAATTCCGGCCCTTCATAGGGTATTTGTATGGATTGGTCAGATGAAACTTCTCCGGATTCCCAATGGAGTTGTGTAAATGAATCCGAACCTGTGACCTGGATCTCATAGGAAGTTTGCATAATGTCTGTCCCTTCCCCTTTAATTTTCCAGCTGAAACGAGGTTCCTGGGTATCTATACCCATGGGATTGGTTTTATATTCAACTGTGTGGTCATAAGTTTCAAGGCTCTGGGTAAATCCATGGAAGGAAAACAGCACAATGCATGCGACAAGGAAATATTTCATAGTTTTTCTTTTTAAAAATTATCGAAATGTATTATGTTTTCAGATATCAATCCGGCCAATCATTAAAAAGTTGCCATAAGGCCCGATATCTGCTAAAGCCTCAATTTAAAAAAAAATCTGATTTTCATTGGATTTTTTACGCGATATATTGCGTATCAAATGATTTATTGATGAACAATAGAACCGATCGCCGTACAACTACCGTTAGTAAAGATGACAAGGTCGAATTATCCCCGAATCATTATGTATTTCCCGATTAATTCTTACTAAATTTGATTTTAATGGGCCTGATATTCACAGGTAAAACAAGATTTAAGTAAAAACCCACTATACTATGAAAAACGATATCAGAGAAAAACTCATTCGGGAAATATTTATGCGATGCAGGGTATCCGGAGAATATGACTTTAAGTTATCGAATTTTGATACGGCCTGGGCCGGGCCGGAGGAGATTAAACATTTGGGCGAGGAAAAACTCAAGAAAAGGGCAAAAAAGATCCTGAAGAAAAACCTTGAAGCACTTAGCGAAGCACAGGAGGTCTTATATGCATCTAATAAATACGCGATGTTACTGATATTCCAGGCTATGGATGCAGCGGGTAAGGATGGAACCATAAAACATGTAATGTCAGGTGTCAATCCGCAGGGATGCCAGGTATTCAGTTTTAAAAAACCGTCATCTGAAGAGCTGGACCACAATTTCCTGTGGAGATACACCAGGAGAATGCCTGAATTTGGCAGAATAGGAATTTTCAACCGGTCCTATTATGAGGAAGTGCTGGTTGTAAAAGTAAATCCTGAATTTTTACAGAGTAATTTAAGCCATCAGAAAATAGATAAAGCCTTCTGGGCAGGAAGGTATGATGACATCAATAATCTGGAGAAACACCTGACGACAAACAATACCTTGATATTAAAGTTCTACCTGAATGTTTCGAAAGAAGAACAGAAAAACCGTTTCCTGGAAAGATTGAATGATCCTGAAAAACACTGGAAATTTTCTGAATCTGATCTGGTGGAGCGATCGAAATGGAATAAATACCAGGAAGCTTTTGAGGATGCAATTGGCCATACAGCTACTCCATGGGCGCCATGGTTTATTATTCCAGCAGATAATAAATGGATTATGAGGGCTTTAGTATCAATGATCGTAACCGAAACCATAACTTCTCTTAAACTAACCACACCTGAAGTCAGTAGTGAGAAGAAAAAACTTCTGGAGGAGGCCCGAAGAGCGATGGAAACCGAATAAGTAAGGATATATTAATCATTGTTCTGCTCTCCTAAATAGCAAATCCGTAAAAAATTCAGGTTGACGAGATTCGAACTGGTTCAGAAAATTCCGACAGGCCAAAATAGTTAAACAAAGAAGCATTTTAATGGATTTATATTGAGAATCAAATTTCGTTATTGAAGATTCTTCAATCACCATTTCTTACCGGCCAGCTATAGACCTTTTCGCCGGCATCTTTGTGAACCGGACCTTCAGGAAGTGTTTCGTGCCAATCCAGAAGATATCTGGTGAATTCCTCAACAAGGGCAGGATTTTCCCTGGCCAGGTTATCCACCTCTCCCGGGTCTTCAATAATATTGTATAATTCCACCCTGTTCCTGGATGGATTCATCAGGAATTTCCACTCCTCATGCCTCAGTGCAAGTCTTGGGCTCATATCATTTACCCTGCCATATACCGGAAATCTTATTTCCCATGCTAGCGGTTGTTCTCTTGAATAAAAATTTCCATGAAATACCTTGGAAACATCCTCCCCGTCAAGTCCTTCGGGAATATCAGTATTACTCAGGGAACAGAATGTAGGAAAAAGGTCCACAGCTCCAATTATTGATTGTTCATCCACCTTGTTTTCAGGGACCTTTCCTGGCCATCGGATTATAAATGGTTCCCTAATGCCTCCTTCGTATAAACTTCGTTTAATTCCACGGAATGGCCCGGCGGCCACAGCCGTGACACTTCCATATTTTGCGGTATGGGGCATGGCACTGGATTCCGGCCCATTATCACTGGTGAAAATTACGATCGTATTATCTGCCATTTCCAGTTCGTCCAGTGTGTTAAGCAAGCGGCCAATCTGTCTGTCCATTCGTGTCAGAACGGAATACCAGATCAACATGGCGTCACGGTATGTTCCTTCTTCTCCTGTAGACTTTGAGTAAAGTTCCATATCCTCCTCTGAAGGATAAAGAGGTGCATGGGGCTCATACAGCCAGGCGTTAATATAAAATGGTTTCTCTTTATTTTTCTTAATAAAATCGATGGAATGATTCATAATGACCTCGGTCGAATTTTGATATGGGATGTCGCTGGTCAGGCAATCAGAAAATTCATCAACACCATATTTTTCGATATAGGGAGCATGGCCATCCGCCGTTACGCCCAAATGCCATTTACCGAAATGTCCTATCGCGTAACCATTGTTCTTTAATGATTTCATGACTGTAGGCAGGGTATAGTCCAGATGGTTTGGAATGCCCCTTTCTGAATTGAATTCCAGGTTTTTAATAATGGGAGCATACATCTCTGTTCTTGAAGGGTATAGCCCGGTAACCAATCCGGCTCGGCTTGGTGTACAGGTAGGAGCGGCTACGTAAAAATTGGTAAACAATGTTCCTTCTTTTGTTAACCGGTCGATGTTAGGCATTTTAATATCACCAAATATCTGAAAGCCGGCAGGGGCTACAATTTTCCGGTATCCGTATTGTGGCAGTTCAGCCCAGCCCAGGTCATCAGCAAAGATCAGAATAATGTTTGGTTTTGATTCTCTACCAGTGGTGGTACAGAATCCAGCAGAGGAGATTCCAAATAAGAAAACTATAATTGATATCCAAGGGTGAAGTGAGCGTTTCATATTTTTCTAAAGCAATTTATCGGTTCCTATGTTAGGATAATTATTCTATGAATCCTAATTTCGATTTTAACTAATCATATCAAATAGTGAAAAAATTATTTCAATTATTTCTGTTTTCAATAGCTGGACTTACTGCAATGGCACAAGGTAGTTTAAGAATTGCCGGATTGCAGATGGATGTGTCTTATGTTATTGAGAAAAACGAAAAGGCAATTATCAAATATCTGAATGATCTGAAGGATGAGCATGTTGATTTCCTTATTACTCCTGAAGGATCTTTGTCAGGGTATACCTCTCAGTTCGATGGGGAATTACTCAAGGAATCCCTGACCCGGGTTAGGAAAGCTGCTAAGGATTTGAACATTGGTCTGATATTGGGAACCTGTTACAAAGAAACCATTGGACGAAGGGAATATTGCTATAACCAGGCCAGGGTATACCTACCTGATGGTACATTTATGGGTGCATATTCAAAAATATTGACATGTAGTCCGTTAGATAATCCCGGGACCGGTGAAATAATGGAGTATGTCCAGGGTAATGTGAAGACATTTTCAGTTAATGATGTTGAATTTGGCATTTTGATTTGCAATGACCTGTGGGCAACGCCGGGTTATACCACCACCCCAAATCCATATTTACCCTGGAAGATGCAGGAATCCGGTGCAGAGGTGATATTTCACATCATCAATTCAGGGACAAATCAAAAATATAAGAAGTTCCATGAAGCTTCGGTTGAATTATGGGCGATGACGCTGAAAATGCCCATTATTGAAGTGAATGCTGCTCACGGAGATAAAGAGATAAATGCAAGATCAGGGATCGTAGATCATGAAGGAAAACGGACGAAGATTGTAGAAAGTAGTGGAGAGCAGATTTTTATTTATGATCTGGAGTTATAATACATAGTGGATTCATGTCCTTAATATCTTGTTCTAAGCCACATTCTTGATCTGGCTGGCATATTCAGAAAAGCCGTATCATTTTTAACTGAAAGATCTTTATTTGTAATAACATCAACATAATTAAGCCCATTTGTGCTCAACTTGGCTTCAGTTTTATCATCATTGTAATTATGAATTAATATATCCCCATTAACTAATGTTTGCAATGATACCTTTACTGGGGCATCTAAATGAATATCCAGTGGTGCATTAAACACCTTCCGGATGGTATTTGCCCAGTCTTTTGGAACTTTTAGGAATCCCAGTGGTTTTGGACAAAGAAGTACTTCCCCGACTGCATCGAAATCTACCTGTGAGAAGGTATGCGCATTGAGGACAAAAATGTTTTCTTCTTTATTAGCAGTTAAATACGGAATTCTATCGCCTTCCACCAGGGCTTCCAGCATAACTGTGGCGTTTTTCACATTAAGACTTGTTTCGATTTCAAGTGGCAGTTCCATTTTAACAGCCTGGTTTTCAATTATAATATCCCGGGCTTCATGTGATTTTGAGATCACCGGAAGTTCTACACCAGCCAAACCGGATAATTCCGTTCCATCGCGGGCAGAAGCCAGGAACCCGGATGTTAGGATGATCCTGGATCCCTTATGAAGCGAATTTTTAATTTTAGTCATTATTTCCACATCGCTAGCCGCCTGGGTTGGCAGAAAGATCACGCGGGCTTCTTCAGGATATTGAGAAACTGGTACCAGTGGAATTCCAATCATACCGATAAAATCCATTATATAAAGATCACCGCCGGCATCACTATTGGGGGGTTTATAGGCAGACACTCCTTCAACCGGGAAATTCCGGACAATTTTTGCCAGGTCAGCCAGGTGATGATAGTTCATTCGTAACAAATGATGTCCTTCGTGGCCATTGACCAGGTTATAATAGTTAAAAAGGCATAGTTCCGGAGATCCAGCCAGAACCGACTGCCAGGCCTGTTCGATGAAGTCATTCCGGTCACATTCGATGTGATCGAACCAAGATCCTCCTATTTTCCCTCCAGAGATGGAGGCCAGCCAGCGGTAATTTACAAATCCTTCATAAGGCTGAACATATCCGAAACGAGGCGTGTTCATGTTCCGGGTTTCTGTTCCAACCCATACCTGGTCATACAGTGCCGTTTCCCGGACCACATCGTAACCAAAAAGATGAAAACGGTCATACCATTGCGGGTATTTGATGATCATATGGATATCCGGGTTGACTTTCTTGAGCGGATCAATAAACAGCCTGGGTTGAAGCTCAGTTAACAGGTCACGGCGGTATTCCGACCAGGATCGATTTCCTTTGGCAGTTTTCGACTCTATACTGGTATCTGCTGTACAGAGAAAATCGTCTACTATGAAAGCATCAAATATGGGTGCAATATCTTCCATAACTTTCCTCAAGTCATTTTGTGTCTTTTCGTTCTGCCAGTTGAACCAACCGTAGCGGGCTTGCTGTCTTATCCCGAATTCAGGCCCAGGCACTGTTGCAATTCCCCCAATAATCTCAAAGCCATTCTGAGTGAAATAGCTGGTAACATCCACAAGAAGATCCGGAGATACTACCAGGCCGCCTCTGTAAACTTCAATATATAATTTATTGATGCCATTGGCATTTAGAATGGAAAGAGCTTCCCGCCGGCCCTCTTCTGTGGATAAAAGCTCCTCGACAGCATGGGCGGTTACATAGGTGCTCAGCCGGAGATCTTTATTTCTGGATTCTACGTATGAATTAAAATCATCTGTTTGTGAAGAGGGAGGGTTGCAAACTGAAAGTATAAGCAGAAATGCAATAGCTGAAAAAATGAATCGGGATCTCATAATTCTGTTTTCTAAGTATGTAAAAGGCTTTAATTTTTACCTATAACACTCATTGAATAAGAATTCTAATATATAGAATTGTCGATTGCTTCTCAAATATTTGATGTTTATACTACTAATGCAGGAAATTTTATTACTCTATTGGCTAATCATGCCCTTTTACTCTGAAAAACCTATGGTATTAGACCGGATCTCCTCACAATTCTACTCCCTCAATTTTCAAAGTCTTGAAAAATTATACCTGAATTATAATTGGAAAAATGTATTTTTAATTTTCAACTTTTTAACCCGTACTTATGAACTTGAATAAACAATTCACTGGCATCCTTACTTTTATCCTAATAATTTTCATTTTTTCCACCTGTAACACCAGTAAAAATACAGAACCCGGGAATAACTGGGATCCTGGTATCAACTTCGGTTGGAAATTTGCAAAAGGGGACCAGAGTGAAGCCATTGACCCTGATTTTGATGATTCTATGTGGGAAAATGTAGACTTGCCCCACGATTGGGCGATCTATGGACCGTTCGGTGATCCCACCGAAGCCGGAAATACGGGTAAACTGCCTTGGAAAGGAGAGGGGTGGTATCGAAAGACATTCGATCTTCCCACTGAGGCTGAAGGAAAAAGACTTCAATTTTTATTCGATGGGGTAATGGCGAATCCCAAGGTGTATCTAAACGGACAATTAGTAGGTTCATGGATCTACGGGTATAATTCTTTCTGGATTGATGCTTCCGAAGCTGCAAAATTCGGTGCTGAAAATGTATTGACTGTCCATGCCGATACCCGCGGGCATTATTCACGCTGGTATCCGGGGGCCGGAATTTACAGGAAAGTCAGCATGCGCATTGTTGAACCAGTGCATATACCGGTTTGGGGTATATATATAACCACACCGGAAGTTGGTGAGCAGAAAGCAACGATAAATGCCGCAATTGAAGTTGCGAATTTGGCATCCGCAGACAGTGAAATTAAGATTGTAATTACTGTAATGGATCCTGCCGGGAATGAGATCACAATATTGGACAAAGAGGTTGCCACCAAAGCCAGGGATAATAGTAGCACAAACTTCAGTTTCGATATAGAAGATCCGGATTTCTGGGATATCGAACATCCTGAACTCTATACGCTCAAAGTAAGCTTGTTTGATGGGAATAAGGAAATCCACAGGGAGTCTTCCACTTTTGGTATAAGAACTTTTAAATGGACAGCTGATGATGGTTTTCACCTGAATGGGAGGAGGGTACAGCTTTATGGTGTGAATATGCATCATGATCAGGGCCCTCTGGGAGCAGCCTTCTACCCCCGGGCTATGGAACGTCAGCTCGAGATCATGAAAGAAATGGGTGTAAACGCCTTAAGGACCAGTCATAATGCCTGTGCACCAGAGGTCCTGGATCTTTGTGACCAGATGGGCATCATTCTTTTCGATGAACTTTTTGATAAATATGGACCGACGGCGGGTGTTCAATGCTCAACAGGAGAATATGTGGATAACTATGCGGAAGCAGAGGTAAAGAACTTTGTCTTGAGGGACAGGAACCATCCCAGTGTATTTTTATGGTCAATAGGTAATGAGATCGGTGAAATTTTGACCGATAAAGACGGGCGCGCTGCAGAACATGTGGCCAATATGGTTAAATATTTTAAAAAATATGATAATACCCGGCCCACAACGATGGGATGTCATGTCCCTTCAGCATCTGAAGATGGCAAGCAGATCCTGGATGCACTGGAAACTTCCGGATGGAATTACGGCCGCAGATACAATACTACCCGAAAAGCTTATCCTGATATGCCAATCATCTACAGCGAGTCGGCTTCAGCTTTTGGTACCCGAGGAGCCTATAAGCTTACTCCAACCAAATCAAAAACAGACTGGAAAAATGATGGTGATATCAGTGCTTATATGCTTACCTCGGCGCCATGGTCTGACATTCCTGAACATGAATTTGAGTACATGAGAATTGATTCTTTTGTAGCAGGTGAATTTGTGTGGACTGGTTTTGATTACCTGGGGGAACCAACTCCCTATGTGCCTGGCAGAATGTTTGCGCAAACAGAAGAAGGACATGTGGCACGGAGCAGTTATTTTGGTATTGTTGATCTGGCGGGATTTCCCAAGGACAGCTATTATAATTATAGGAGTCTATGGCGCCAGGGTGATAATACGGTTTATCTGGCACCCCATTGGAACTGGGCAGGCCATGAAGGAGAAAACATCCCCGTTGTCATTTATACCAATGGTGATGAAGCAGAACTCTTCTTAAATGGTAAAAGTCTGGGAAAAAGGAAAAAGATCGATCCGGACCAGGTCGGAACATCAAAGCAGATCGCAAAAAGTATCGATTATTCAGTAAGAGAGAGAAACACTGATGATCCTTATT
>JAHEGY010000099.1 GCA_024644875.1 Cyclobacteriaceae bacterium | reverse complement strand
GTTAATTATTCCAAATTACTACCGAAAAAAAATATCCTGTTGGACCTGATTATTTTATTAACTGGATTGATATTAAGTACCTGGAAATTTATTTCAACATATAAAAGTAATAGAATATAGATATAGGACTGTAAATGTATTTAAAAAGCAATTATTTTATACATCTATCGCTAACTCCCAATATAAAACATTGGGAGGGGCGGGAACATATCAACTTTTAGTTTCCAAATCAGTTATTTCAAAGGTTGATAAAAACGTGGTCCGAAATCCATCCAGTTTCATATTGCAAAACGATTAGAGGCAACATAATCTTAGTTCTATAGATCAAGCAACCTACTTCACGACCAAGTATCACAAAAACCTTGATAACCTACAAAAGAAAGCGTCTGAGGCATTCTTATACTGTGGATTAGAAGTTGGATTAGAGAAATTTCTAAGTGTTAGAACTTTGATAGAAACACTTTTGCTAATGCCGAATAAACAATTAATATTAATACATGGTACCAAATAACTGATATGTATTAAATTGAATGTATTTTTAATACATTTATACAATAAATCATTTAAACTTTTTCAGATTATGAAGACTATAAGATTTTTGTTTTTTGCACTTCTGTCATTATATGCATTCAGATCTCCCGCTGTGGAAGGGGATATTCCAGTAAAAGCTTTTTTAATTGCCGCTCCGGACAGTGAAAACCTTAAGGATTTCAACAAATTCATTAAAGAAGACCTTAAGAAAGAAGGAGTCACACACTTGGTAGTTCGTTTCAGATATAAATACCAGTTTAAAAGCCATCCTGAACTGGCCAGTGAGGGAGCATTATCAGAGGAAGAAGTAAAATCCATTATGAAAACTTGCAAGGAAGCAGGTATTGAAATGATCCCGAAAATGAACATGCTGGGGCATCAGTCTGGTGGAACAAATCTTTTCCCTTTATTAAAGGAATACCCGCAATTAGATGAAACGCCACATGTTGAAATGCCGGAAGAATATGAATGGCCTAATGATGATGGGCTATATTGTAAGAGCTATTGCCCCTTACACCCTGAACTGCATCCCATTATTTTTGCATTGATGGACGAACTGGTAGAGGTCTGCGAAGCAAAGGCACTGCACGTTGGTATGGACGAGGTATTCTATATTGGGGATGATAAATGTCCGAGGTGTAAAGGAAGGGATAAGGCTGAACTATATGCCGGAGAAGTAACGGCCATATACAATCATCTTGCTTCAAAGGGGATTGAAATGTGGATGTGGGCTGATCGATTCCTTGATGGTAGAACTACCGGTTTGGGTATGTGGGAAGCCAGTATGAACAATACCCACCGGGCCATTGATATGGTACCAAAAGGTATCGTGATGTGTGATTGGCACTATGTAAATGCACCTCCTACAATAGGCTATTTCGCCACAAAAGGATTCCGGGTTCTTGCCTGTCCCTGGAGAAAAGCAGAAGTAGCTGTCCAACAACTTGAGCAGGTACAATTGTTAAGAGAATCTGCCCCGGATGTTATTGCAGAGAGAATGCTGGGTGTATTTCAGACTTCCTGGACAGGGGCTGATAATTTCATGAATGCATACTACGGAAAAGAGGCCAGTGACCGGGACAAAGAAAATGCAAATTGCTTCAAGGAACTATTTAAGGCCGTTACAGAATTAGAAGAATAGGTTCCAAAGCATGGAACTACGTCAATAAACTGGACTGCAAGTTAAGTTATAAAAGAGCGTCTGATGCCTTCTTATCAGATTTGTAATAGATACTACCTTTTAAATTATTCCTACGATCTCAGGCTTCTATTCCTGTTTAATACCCTTCCGGATGCCGGATCCCATCAGCAATTTCTGAAAGTTTGCCTGCCAGATATATAGAAGTAGCATCTTCAAGAAAAGGACCGATTATTTGTAAACCAACAGGTAGGCCTGTGCCGGTTAGGCCAATAGGGAATACAGTAGCAGGCAATCCCGTTAGGGTGGCAAAGGAGATCCAGAAAAGTAAATCATCATAATCCCTTTCACCCTCCGGTGTATTTAATATCCTTCTTTTGGCAGGATCAGGATTATTCGGGTACCATGGTTTTTCGATGTGAGGAAAAGCCGGCACAAAGGCAACTGGCATTACAAATGCATCGTACTCGCTGAAATATTTCTGCCAGTCTTCCCTCGCTTTCAGGCGTCTGGATTCCTGTTGTTTAAAATATTTATGCGGATTGGAAAAGGCTTTTGCCCTGATATTACTCATATTTTTTTCATCACTATCGGCTGATTCACGTAAAATTTCTATTTCACTATCTGGGGCACCACCCGATACGTTAGCATGCAGTAAATAAATATAATTATGATATTGTTCCTCACGATCGATGGTATCCGGCCAACCTTCTTCCATGTTAAGTTCTGCCTTTCTGAATTTTTTCAAAGCTGAGTTCAAAACTGGTTTGATCTCCGAGGAAACAGGGCATAAAGGATCATCCAATACATATTTGATCCGGAAATCCTTCAGGTTAGATTTTCTGACCTCCGGCATTTTCCAGGAATAAGCAATTGATTCTGGCTCAGGAGGTCCCCCACAGATTTCCATCAATAATCTCAGATCCTCAGCACGCCTGGCTAAGGGACCCGCCACTGATAATCCATTCGACTTGTAGGGCAAAGAACCGGGAAGAGGTGGGATCTGACCTTTTTTAGGGACCACGTCGATTGTAGGTTTATGACCGAAAACGCCACAAAAATGAGATGGAATACGAATTGAACCCGCTGTATCACTACCAAGACTAAGAAAACTGAGCCCGGCTGCCAATGCTGCTGCTCCACCTCCGGTAGAACCTCCAGGAGAACGATTCAGGTCCCAGGGATTCAGTGTCCTCCCGTAAATATCATTAAAACTCTGATGGTCGTCCAACATATAGGGCACATTGGTATTCCCTAAAACAATGGCGCCGGCTTTTTTTAAACGGGCTACTGAGACAGCATCATATTCGGGAACATAGTCTCTAAGCAGTGGATTCCCGGCAGTGGTCACCACCCCTTTGATTCGAAAGGAATCCTTGATCGTGATGGGAACACCATGTAGAGGACCCAGGATTTCCCCCCGGGATAGCATTTCATCAGCCTTCTTAGCATTTGTCAGGGCCTCCTCTTCCATCAATACATTGATGGCATTGATTTTTTTATCTATTTCATTGATCCTGGAAAGCATCAACCGGGTCAATTCAACCGATGATATTTTTTTTCTCAGTATCAGATCGACTATTTCTGTAGCTCCCAGGAAAGGGATCTCTGAATCCCTGACATTTGTGTCACTTCCTAACATCCCATAGGAAAGGGATGAACTGAATGAAACAGCCGATGCCATTAGGGAAGTTTTGTGGAGGAAAGATCTTCGATCGATAGAATTTTTCATGTAGGATAATTTTATATATGATTATTCAAGTTTCAATACCATCTTCTCTGTCAGTATATTTTCTATTTTATCTCTTGATTAGCACTGAGGAATATATTGATTATTAGACCAAATATCAAATAGATTATCATAAAACGGACTGTTTATTTCCCACAACTTCAACTGTTTCCTTTCGAATTGTTGGGGCTTTTTTCATTGTATCCGGTATCAATATTAAAAACTTAACAACCTACAAAAGAAAGCGGCTGATGCATTTTTGACCTTGGACTAATATTGAAACAGGGATATCATTTCTTGTAACTATTGGCCGCTGCCCCACCAGGGTTATCAACAGTGTGGTGTAATTTTTGAGTTCCCGGACATAATTGAGATAGTCCTGCGTTCCTGAACCACCCCGGCGACCACGAGGACTCCAACATTTGATTTGTGCCGTAAAGCAATCGCCTGAATGTAAAAAATAACTGGATTATTGAACCGGAGCCAGTTTCTTGACTTCTTCAAACCAATTGAGAGTAACAACTGCCTCCGTAGACAATTGGCTCCCTCTGACCTGCTCCAGGATTAAAATTCTGTCTTCATTTTTACCTACTCCTATAGATCGCGAAACGGCATTGATAAACGGACCATTGTAAAAGACTTCTGGAGGATCATGATCAAAGGGAGCGAAAGAATTTATTTTTACATAATAGATACGTAGGTCATTATGATAAAAGATTCCATTCCCATCTTTTGTCCAGACTGGGTCAGTACCCCCATCAGTTGATATTTGCCATTTTTCACCAGTTGCCGGAAAAGGTTGAACATAAATCTCGCCTTGCCCGGATTCAAGAGATCCATACGCCACATAATCATCATTAGGAGAGATTGTCATATGGTCCCCATTCTCTACATAGCCCACTAAATCCAACCTTTTATTATCCTTTGAAAATTTAAAGATCCCGTAATAGCCGGAGACGAACTCACCGCTTTCTGACCAGGAATAGGGCCACCGATCCGTCCATGAAGACGGCCACTCAGCCAGGTCTTCAATAATTAGTTGCTCTGCCTTATCCACCTTATTGATTTCCTTTGTGAAATAATTCCAGGAATTGTCTTTGAAACCGGCGAACATAATGGTCTTGTTGTCAGCTCCCCAAACCGGGGAATATAGTCTTTCAACGCCTTCTACTTTAACCACCGATATTTTACCGGATCTAAAATCATACACCTTAATGTTATCCCTTGCCGGCAACATACAAATGGCAAGCAAATTCCCATCAGGAGATAATTCGAATGATCCGTAATTATCAGGTTCCAAATCCACAGGAAACTTGTTGCCATTTTTATCTATCCAGGTAAACGTTGAATACTGGTAATAGTATCCCGGTACATGAATAGCAGTCCCATCATTGGCAAACGTGAGTTGAGGTCCGCTTCGCTCTGTTCTTATACCGTTTATAATCTGACTTTCCTGGCCAATTTGCTGCATATTTTTTACATCGAATGGAACTGCGAAAACTGCATTATTGCGCGTAAAAATAAGATGCCCTGAGGGGATGAACTTCGGGGATCCTCCACCCATCGGATAAATAAGATCAGTCTTTCCGGATGATATGTGTAAACTATAGATTTCGCCGGCCAGATCACTGAAAAGGATGTGTTGCTGGTCGGGCGTAATGTCAATTCCGGTTGTATAACCTCCAACCACATCCATAATACGATCTGTATCTCTTGCCGCCACCAATTCGGGAGTTCCGCCCCGGGAAGATACACGGAAAATTGCGGTATCGTTTGAGAAAATGATATCATCGTTTTTCGCCCATACCACGCCGCTCTGAATGGTAATGGGTATTATATTCACAGGGCTTCCATCAGGTATCTTCACCTTTCTGAGCATGGTATAAGTAGAAAAAGCAATCCATTCCCCATCCGGAGAGAAAAAGGGCCCATAAGCTCCTTCTGTTCCTTCGACCGGAATCACTTCAGTTTTGTCGATATACCGAAGCATTAATTGAGACCGTCCATTTCTCCAACCTACATAGACCAACATTTTTCCATCCGGAGATAGGGCCATCGACGAATAGCTCCATTGGGCCGCAGACTCTCCAAGCAGTGAGAGTGGAGCCTCATTTGGGAAAAGAATATGGAAACGCTTAACTTCCTGGTCGGTATTCGAAGAAGTGTTGAAATGAAAATTTGAGTACCCGAAAACCAATAAACTAATAACCAAAAGAATACCAATCACGAGATTACTGGTTAAAGGTTTTCTTTTAGTGGTTGAATAAGGATTACTCCAGGATGTCACTGAAGTGGTCCTCACAAAACCCTTTGGGCTACGTTCATAAGACCAGGCCATAAATAATGCTACGGGGAAACCAATTATTAGAATGTTATTTACAACTGGAGTTAACCACAATGGAAGTTCAAATTCTGCCTTCAAAAGTGGTATTAAAAAAATTAAGATCATTGCGAGAAATATATAAGCAAATCCAGCCCTAAGTACGCCCCGTCTTTTTAGCTCGGCAAAAAAGTGACCGCTCAATTGCTTTTTTTCATTAAATTCCGGAACGGGCAAACCCACCCCCTGAATAGCATACGTCCTGACCGTGTAGGCAACGTTTTTCAGCGTAATTTCTCCCAGATACCTGGTTTGTACACTGGATTGTCCCTTGATGGCTTTCTCGATAGAGTCAGAGACATATATTCCCCCGGGATCTGCAATAGACTCCAGTCTTGATGCCACATTTACCCCATCTCCAAATACATCATCGGTCTCGACAGTTACATCACCCAGGTGAATGCCAATTCGTAATTTTACATCGAGTTCAGCCCTGGCTGATTTTTGGATCTCAACGGCACAATTAACGGCATCCAGGGCAGAATTAAACTGAACCAGCACCCCGTCACCCATCTCCTTGAGCCAGTTGCCATGATGCTTATCAACCAGCGGTTTTTGGATTTTCTTGCTGATACCCACAATTTCCAGGGCTTTTGCGGAGTCCTTGCCCATCAATGCTGTATATCCGACAATATCGGTGAACATGATGGCGGCTAATTGACGTTTTTGATCTGGCATAATGAAGCAAGATAGGGAAAATCATGATAAATAAAAATCTACCCAATATTCAGTGATATTACACCTTCACATCAGAAGAAAAACGGCCTTTGAAGGATTCTTGTTATTGGGTCCCCGATGGCTTTGTTGCTGGCACATTATGCCAATGTCCATGTTCTTCTGACCAGACTTTTCCCTCGGGTGCCGGTCCCGGAGGCCGGGTTGATTTCACCTGTGTGGGTGAGGTGGAAGTTGCTGATGTTGGAGCTACATCATGCCAATGACCGTGTTCTTCTGACCATACTTTGCCCTCCGGAGCTGGCCCTGGAGGCCTGGTTGGTTTTTCTTGTGCAGATGTGGTGGAAGTCGCAGGGGAAGTCGCTGGTGTACCTGTAGACGCAGGTGAAGACGGAGGTGTAGATGTAGCCGCTGGTGCTGCCGGTGCATCGTGCCAATGGCCGTGTTCCTCGGACCATACCTGACCGGGTTTGCCACCACTTGATTTTAGGTTTTGGTTTGGTTTAAGAACTAAAAAACCAATCGCAACTATAAATATAATCCCCATAATCAATGGGACTTTGTTCGTGTTTTTAGTCTTTTTGTTCTCATGGCAATTCTTGTATTTTTTGCCACTACCACATGGACAAGGGTCGTTTCTGTTGATTTTTGATTTCATGTATCTGTAAATATATCATTTAGATGTTGTAAAACAACGCTATAATCTCTACTTAATTATATAATCCGCCAAATCGAGATGGTGTAGGATATATTCCCATTGGACAGACAAGTGTTAAAAATGCCTGGCTACATACTTTCCATTTGCAATACAATTCCCCATTAACAATATTTAGCCAACAATGATTTTAAAACTTTAACCGGTTCGTCACTTTGCCGGCAGATCGTTAGGTGCAGGCAGTGAAAGATGAAATAAAATGCTGAATTTATTGAATTATAGTTTTTTAGATCTGCTGAACAGGATTGGTTGCCAACAAAAATTAAGCACTTTTGAAATCCATTTCGTTTTATGAAAATAAACATATATAATTTCTAAATACTTAGCTCATACTTTTTGTTCGGTGTCCTTCTTCTTAAACCAATTCTTCACTTTACTTTTAATGATCAATAACAGTTCCTTTCCGAGAAAGAAAAGTGAGCCGTAAAAAAGTATTTCACCAGCAATAAATATCCCGAAAATGATTGCTCCCGTTTTCACAGCATCCAGATCAAGCCTGTTCCCGATGAAAGCACCAATCGCCGGTGAGCCCACAATAAGCACATAGCTTATCAGCTGCACCACAAACATAATCTTTTTAAAAGGCGTGTTTACAAGATCCTTCAATGTCCTGTTTCTGGGCGCATGTTCATCCTTTTTGTTCTCCATTTCTGTTATGGATACTTCGTTAATTGATTTCAATTTTAAAATTTTTAAAAGTACAAATATTAACTTTTATCACAATTACTCTGGACGGTACTCATTTTCAACCTTCCGAAGTCCTTCCCCAATCTCTGAATTGTTTTTCCCAGGCTCCATACCCGTCATTCCAGTCTTTTCGCTCGTTTAAACACGCTTTGTACTCGTTGGACCACCTTTCTTACTTGTTAGTCCAGTCTGTGTACTTGTTGGTCCAGTCTGTGTACTTGTTGGTCCAGTCTTTGTATTTGTTAGTCCAGTCTGTGTACTTGTTGGTCCAGTCCGTGTACTTGTTAGTCTAGTCTCCGTGCGTGTTAGCCCAATCCTTGTTCTTGTAAGACCACGCTCTGTAATCGTGCGCCTACATGTTGTATATGCCCATGAAGATCCAATTCAATTTCATATTCTACTAATCCAGCTTCATTTGACTTGAAACGTTAAAGTTGCCCAATTGGACTCATAATCAATTCCTTCTTCCTTACTTTCCTGCATATAAATTGAGGCAACATACCATTTTCCCTTTTCATCTATTTTAAAGGAAAATTCCCCGGAGGAATCCGTTCTGGTTTCCTTTTCTTCAACATTCCGGCTATTAGCATCGGATCTGGAACCAATATGCACGACCTGGTCGTAGAGTGGCGTACCCTTAAACAACAGCTTCATCCGCAGATCATCACCTACTGATAGTTCATATGGATTTGAGAGAGGTATGAACTCGATAGGATAGTCCAGAACAGTTGAAAAATCATTGGTTAATTTATCTTCAACCTGGATAATTGCTTTGACGTGCTTCGAATATTTTTCTTCTGCCGGTTGATCGGATATTCCTTTGGCCTTTCTGTCGTTAATGGTACTAATTAATCCTTCGTGTTCCAGATATTCCGTAAATGCTGTGGCATTCAGTTTTATCATCCTGGGCAGGGTAGAGATGCCCGCGACATAGGTGCCTGGTCCTCCTGTAGTCCATTTCAGGAAAGTAGCATCGTCTCTATCGTAATAATCCTCTATTTTGGGATAAAACTCAAACCCGGGTCCCAGAATTCTTGCTTTTACTATTCGATCCCTGGTAATTGTATTTTCGCTTTTATCAAATGTTCCATTAAACAAGAAAAGCTCAGTAGATTCATTGCTTTTCTTGAAAAATGAATCTGATTTAAGGAATAGTTCATGTGATGTCAGCAGAACGAAGAGCAACAACAGCGTAAATAACTTTTTCATATGGATCGGATTGTGCACGATAACGGTTGGCATGAGCATATCATACCATTTTCACACCAAGATAATGTCTGGTAATTATAAAGACAACAAATCGGTGTTAAGAATAAGTACTTTATTAATTATCTGTTAATAGGGATCTAATCTATTTTCATATTCAAACTATACCAGTTAATATTCCTGGTGAAATACATGGTCAGGCCAAGTATGATAAGAAGCCCGATGCTCCCCATTAAGAGGGCATAATCAACCAGCTGCAGCGTCGTAAAAAGGAATCCATAAATTCCGCAAAGCGTAAAGAGCAATACCAGGGAAAGACTGAATTTCTTAAATACACTTAAAGAATACAGAAATATCATGAAGATAATTCCCACCGCTGAAATTCCATAGGCGATGTTAAAATTCGAGTGTTCTGAGATCGATACCAGAAGGATGTAAAACAGGGACAATGCAAGTCCGACCAAAGCATATTGGAAAGGATGAATCTTCCTTTTATTCAGGATTTCCACCAGGAAGAAAATTAGAAACGTAAGCGCTATGGTCATTACAGCATATTTTGCGGACCTGTATGATTTTTGATAATCATCCAGGGGCAGGATCAGGTCCACACCGAAAGAGGATTCCTGCATTTGTTCTTTGTTCCCACTCCCGATCCAGGATTGCGGATAGTTGCGGTTGAGTTGCAGCACTGTCCAATAAGCCGTAAAGCCGTCATTATTTATTTCCCGCTGATCCGGCAGGAAATTGCCATTAAATGAAGGGGATGACCAGGGTGATTTTAACATTACCTTCGTTGTATTTCCTACTGGAATGAAAGATAGATTTTTGCTTCCGTTGAGATCCACTGAGAATTTAAAAGCAATTTTCTGATTGATCTGATCAACACAATCAGGGATAGGAATTGTAATCCCGGAATATATAAGATCGTTTAGCCTGGATCCTGGCTGGACGCTCAGATCTTTCCCATTCCAATCTAAATTGATCTGGTTCTTGATTCCTCTGAGGTCTGTTATGCCCAGGGTTAGAAAGGCCTGATCATATTGAATTTCTTTCAGATCCTGCGGATCAGGTTTGGGATTTATGATAAAGTCACCGGAAACATTGAGGTTGGATTTGTAAACAACCACTTCATAAATTCCTCTTCTCAATTTTTCCGGTAATACTTCACCATCAACATTCAGGTTTTCGGGAAGCAGGTTCCAGTATTTTGTTCTGGTGATTTTTTTGTTCTCCTCTTCATGTTCATAGATCAGGGGGATTGTGAGTATCGGTCCGTTAATTTGCTGCTCCGCAGCCCACTTCGACCTGACCTCATCGGTTGCTTCATTATTCAATGATTCCCTTTCCTGGATGATGGAGGTGATCATTGCTACCGGGATCAACAGGAGCAGCATCAGGATTGTGATGGTCACCAGTTTTAAGGTTACCGAAGTTTTAATAAAACTACTTACCTTTTCGATTATAGTGTTTTCAGTATTCATGATATTTTAATTTAAAAGTACTTTGAAAAACAAAGCACAATGTTAAAATTTTTTATTTCAGCAATTGTTCAATAGCGTTAATATGTTTCTTAAAAGCTTCTCTACCTTTTTTAGTGGCATAGTATTTTGTCTTTGGTTTTCTATCGAGAAACTCCTTTTTGTACATTACATATTGTTTTTTTTCAAGGGATTTCAGATGACTGGCCAGGTTGCCGTCGGTTACGTCCAGTAAATCTTTTAAAGTATTGAAATCCAAATATTCATTCACCACAAGTGCAGACATTATGCCCAGTCGTATTTTATTTTCAAACGCTTTATCCAGATTTTTTAGAAGTTCCTTCACGACTTATACCTCCATTGCATAATAATACCATAGATTATATGAAGAACTCCAAATCCAATTAACCAGAATAGCAATCCAAAACCTATAAAGTATGTAGCTATTAGTCCAAGCGCAATTTCTATAAGGCCCAGGCTTCTGATTTCGTTCAAAGTATATTTACTGGCATTCACCAGGGCAAGTCCGTAGAATATCAAGGTCAGGGGAGCTACTAAACCTATATATCCCTTGAACAGAAGAATGAGGCATAGAATGCCACCGGTAAGCAAAGGTATAAACAGGTTAATGAGAAGTCTTTTGGTTTGAATATCCCATATTTTTTGATTTCTCTTTTTCGTTTCCCGGGTTGTAAAATAAATCCCGGTTCCGACGGCCAGGATAAGCGTTCCCAGGGCAATCAGGAGTAATTGCGTTATGCTTTCATTAGTAAGAAAGACTCTGCCATATTCCTGGTAATCTGGATTGGTATAAACGATCCGGTATGCAAGGAAGGCTCCGATCAGTGCTGAAATTCCAGCTGAAATTCCTGAAAGTCCACTTAATGATATGAATCTTGATGATCGATTCATTATATCCTTGATCTCCTTCAGGTCTTTGATATATTTTTCTTTCATTTAAAAGTACTTTGAGATACAAAGTAAAGTAAAAAATAGTTAATATGCAAGTTTTATTTTTTTCTCATAGACCACCTGAAAGATAAAATTGCCAGTACAAATAATATAACTGAATATAATAAAACAACGTACAGGTTGTTTGTTATATCTCCAATACTGGAACCAGAAAGTAATGAAACGGCGGCATCAACACCATGAGCAAAAGGAAGCGCATAACCAATAACTTCGAAAATACCGCCAATTACCTTTAAGGGTGTCCAGGCACCAGAAAACAAACTGATGATGGTGATAACCAATGCGCCAATACCGGATACCTGATTTACCGTGAATAAAGCTCCAACAATAATTCCGAGACTTATACATATTAAAGCCACCAGAAGGAAGATAAGCAGAGAAAGAAAAATATTAGTTAATGTAGCTCCAAGCATTACCCCAACAACGAAACATACAAGAATTTGAAAAATTGCAAGAGGAACAAAAGGCAACATATATGACAGTATGAAATCAGACGGTTTTAATGGTGCTGTAAAAAGCCGGGTAAGAAATGCACTTTGCCTGTCCTTGGCCAGCAACACGGCTGAGAACATCATTAAAAAGGCAAAACTGAAAACAATAAGGCCAGGTGTTAGCTTTTGAGGAGAGAACATTTCTACCTGTGTTCTCCAATAAATAGAAGAAAAGAGTATCAGTAAAGCAACCGGCATAACCAAACCCAATAGTATTGAAACAGGATCACGATAAATCTCTTTAAAGTTTCGACTGGCAAGACTATAGAATCTCATTTTTTTTCCTCCTTTTCCGTTAAATGAAGAAAAACATCTTCCAAACTTGGTTGATGCATTTGTATTCCATTAATTTTTACTTCTTGCTGCCGCAATAGATCTATAATTGAATAGAAATCCAATTCCTTAAATCTTATCTCAATCCCGGATGATATTTCATTTACCTCCATCCCTTGTTTATTGAAAATTTTAAACACTTCTTCTGATATATTTTCGGCCGAGATTTTAATGGTCTGGCTGTCCGAATGTCTGCTTTTTAATTCACCTGAAGTTCCAGCCTCAATTATTTCCCCATCGTGTATTATAGCTATATGATCAGCTAAGGAATCAGCTTCTTCCAGGTAGTGTGTTGTCAATAGAATAGTTTTTTCCTTTTTCAGTTTTTCAATATAATTCCAGACTGATCTTCTTGCATGAGGATCAAGGCCCAATGTCGGTTCATCAAGAAATAATATAAGGGGATCGGACATTAGAGCCATCGCTATACTTAATCTGCGCTGCAAACCGCCTGAAAGTTTTCTTGCCTGGTCTTTTCTGTCTTCAAGTTCCATTAATTCCATTAGATCCTTTGCTCTCCTTTTCGATTCATCTCTTTTCAGGCCAAAGACACCACCCATTAGCAGGAGGTTCTCCTGTGTATTTAAATGCTCCGCTATCGCAGTTTCCTGGGGGGAAACTCCAATTATTTCTTTTATTTTTAGTGGATCTTCTTTAATGCTGAAATTCATAACTGAAGCATTTCCTGATGTAGGCTGGGATAAACAACTTAGCATTTTAATCGTTGTCGTCTTACCAGCACCATTCTTACCGAGCAGGGAAAAGATCTCTCCGTGTTTGATTTCGATGTTCAAATTGTTTACCGCAATTCTACTCCCGTAGTTTTTAGTCAGGTTATTAGTCTTAATGGCTATTTTATCGATATCCATATTGATTTTCTAAAAATTTTTATAACATATGTATCCGCAATTTTAGCTTAGGGTTAACGATGGTGTTGCTTGAGAATATGAGGTGTTAACTTGTCAGATTATACTGTCTTAGTATACTAGTCACAAACTTCTCGAAACCTTTCAAGCCCGCTTGCAATATACAGTATGTTTGTGCTAAATGCATTATTTCAATTCTCATCTTATAGTTTTGATATACTTTAATTTCAATCCGTCTGTATCATGAGTTTTACTAAAGGTATAATTCCACTCGCCTGAAACAAGCCTTTCATGTACAGGATTTTCAGTTACATTTTTATTAATTCTTATAAGATGAATCGCCTGCCCATGCGGTTTAACCACACGCTCTATCTCCTGAAGTTCTTTCTCAATATTCCAGCCAATAGCATTCGAGGTGAATAATATGTCAAAAAAATCATCAGGAAAAGGTATTGAATCAAGAAACCCATCGACGGCATATACGTTCCTGCAATTTTCGTTTATAGCCTTTTGTCTAATAAAAGTCCGAAAGCTGGATAGCGGTTCAATAGCGTAAACTGTTTCAGCATATTGCGATAACAGGAAAGCAAGCATTCCTGATCCGGCCCCAACATCGGTTACAACTTTTCCAGTTATTGATTTTTTTGCTATTATTTCATCAATATTCCATTTGAATTTTGCCTTTTCATCATAAATTTCAGGGGATTTATTATAGACTATAAGATCTGCAATTTCCCAGAGCAATTCATCAATATGTTTTTTTATTAGGCTTTTATCTTCAATAGTTTCGTTTTCTTTCAAAACAGTATAAATGAAATTCCTGACTGAGGGATTTTTCGAAACCAAGTGGTTCTTAATGAGTGGATATTCTCGAATTAATGTGGCAAACTCATTCTGCGGAACCCGCTCAGGCAAATATTTAATTTGAAAGGATTCCAGGAGGAGTAAATCTTCAGCCATAAGATTAATTCCATCAAAATGTTCTCTAAGCATTTTCGAATATCTCATTTCTAAAAATTTTATGATCTTCTAAAAACTCAATCAAATCCAGCAATTATTTTATTAGCAAATTTCCTGTCAAATCATAATTAAATTGAATTACAATCAACGATTTTTTGCATTTTTATTGCCATTATTTATAGCAGTTTTTGAAAGCGATTTTTCGCCATGCGTTTTTCAATTATAAATCAATCCCAGAGAGGGAAGTGTTGCCCATCCGAAAACAATTCCAAACACCAATTGATGGGTAATTGATATGGACCAGAATCCAAGTACAACACAAAGTGTTGAAATTGCATGAATTACCACGACGAAATTAGCTTAATCTCTGATTTTTGTTTATTTCACATCAACTTAAATAATCGTTTGGCAAGGTGTCGATTTATCTAAGTGGTTCGCCTACGATCGGAGGAACATCATACCTTGCCGTGCGTTCGTCCTTGATTACGCCCGACCAATTCAGGCCGAATGCGAAGTCATAGGAGTTCCCGTCGCTGTCAACATGACATTTCATATCCCGTGGCACATCCTCGAATTGCGCCTCTACGGTCTCCATATTAGCTGGCATTTGAATTGGCAGTAAACCTGACGGTTCTACCCGACCGGTAATTACCTCAAGGAATGCTTTGTCGGGTATATTGGCTGCCCTGTTACCTCCGAATCCAATCAGGATTGCATCGACCTCGCTTTCGAATTCATTAAATATCATCGGGTTTGATACGTCCAGGACAACAATGACCTTTTCTGCTGCATCTGCAGTGTTCAGCACAAGATCCAGGTGACTTTCATTCGTGATGATTGCCGTTTCGCCGAAATATGAGCGATTCTCCTTTACCAGTTTCTTTGTTCCGTTCTCTGTCTGCTCGATCATATCTCCCCCAAGGGATTCCCGACGAACAAATTCTGAATCCGCAGTATATGGTCGATATTGCAGTGAAATAGGAAGATAAGTAAACTCCTCACGATCTGATATACTTCCTGCGGATCCCGGACCGCCATCCCTCATGCCTCCGGACTCCATGAAGGTTGGATTCCCGTTTTTAGGATTGCTTATCCTTAAAATGGCAAAATCACATTGGGTAATTTCTTCTTTGGAGGCACGTATGATGTCATCCGGCGATAGGGTAGGATTACTTTCTCTATCTGCAGGACCAGTAAGTTTATCGGCCAGCTTATCAGTTACTACATCGTAATATTCCCTAGCTATTTCAAGGTCAAATCCTGGCTCCGCCGATGCCGGTGTTCTACGCCAACCGCCAGTTGCTGCTACATATATCCTCGGGATATACACCCTGGGTTTTTCGGCTCCTGTTGATGCCTTGTGAATAGTGCCGTCACTGTTCTTCAGCATCACGATGGATTTGAGATGTGCCTGGTGTCCGGCGGCAATATGTTCCTCGTTGTTGGGAACCGATTCAGCTACTCTGAGATTGAGATAAGGATTATCGATAATGCCGATATTGAAGTGGGTTCTTAGCATCCGCTCAGTCGACTTCTTCATGATTTCATTCATTTTCGTTTCACCAAGCCTGCCAACCCCGAGTTCATACGCCTCCATAGCTAAATCAACACTTTTCTGCCCGTCTCTTCCCTCACCTCCGAAAGCATCACATCCTGCTTCCAGAGTGGCTAACATTTTTTCAACCAGGTTCAAATTTTCAACACCATAATTCTTGCTGGTAAGAATACCAAAGTCAGTCAGGATATAGCCATCCCAGCCATACTTTTCTCTCAATAATTGGTTGATTTTGTATGGGCTATAGCTTGTGCCCAAACGCTCAACGCCCACCGGTGAACCGTCCGCTTCAATACCGATTGAATAGTTTGTCATGGCAGCCGTTACCGTTTTGGTTTTACCCGGTAAGTTCATGCATGCTTTAAAAGGCAGGATATGCGTGAAAAACTGACCGCCTGGGAATATGTTATATGCCCCGTCACGCGTATGCGACTCGCGACCACCTTCGGCGGCACCATCGCCCGGCCAGTGCTTCATCTGGTTATTCACGCTGTGTATGCCCCAGCCCAGATCATTACCTTCTTCGTCGTAGGTAGATTGCCAACCGTTGATTATGGCCCGGGCCATATCCATTGACAAAGCAGGATCTTCCCCGAACGTTCCTGGAATACGTTTCCATCTGGGTTCTGTAGCCAGATCCATTTGTGTTGCGACTTGCATGGAGATCCCCATAGCACGCCATTCTTCAGACATCATTCTACCATATTGAGCTGCAATTTCAGGATCGAATGTTGCCGCCAAACCAAGGTTGCCTGGCCAGCTGGAAACATCTCCTGATCTGGGATCATCTATCCAAACGGCGGGTATACAGACGATACTATCCAGACCTTCAATGTACTCCTGTACCATGTTATTCCAGTTAACCTTTGTTCTCGCGTCAGCAGTCCCCCCACGGGGTGCCCGCAGTTGTCTATAGCCCAGGTCCAGGGAATTCTTAATTATAGCATCCAGGGTATCAGGGTTAACCCTCCAGCTACCGAATGGATTCATCTTCATGCCCATCATCTGCTCTATCGGTATCTCATCAATAATAGCTTTCGCTCTTGTTTCAAAGTCAACTTGCCAGTCTTCAAATTGATCAAGCAGGTTGTTCCTGTTGAGATCTTTGAATGCGTATCCGTCTACCTGGATAAGCTGAAGCCCTGAGCTTTTTGAATATCCCAGTGTCGCTCCGCCCTGGTTTGTTACCATAGTCCAACCCTCTGGAGTCTGCGATTCTGTCCACATGACTTTACCGGACGCAAGTCTGTCAGGCTCAATGGGATAATCTTGGGAGTTACCGCAGGCAAAAAATAAAGCTGCAACACCTGTAAGTAATACCAGTCTAAACAGGATTTTTCTAAATGAAGAATTGTCTGTAAACAGGTTCATGAGTTAACCTCCTTCTTTAAATTTATTAGATTACTCCTGAGACGACCTGTACAAAAAGTTTCAGTTTCCTTATCAGAGTTGATCGACCAGGTTAGTTGATTTCTATATATCAATGTTTTACCGATGGTAAAAAAATGTATTTCTCTAATTTAATCAATTAATTATTTAATATCCTACAACGGAAAGGTATACTTAAAGTAGGTGATTGCGGGCTTCATGCTCTTCAAATCCAGATAATTTTGGCTTAACTTACTGTCCAGTCAAATGTAGCAGGTTCACACAACTTGTATTAGAAGTACGAAAGTATTGTAAATACCTCACAAATAAGAAGGATGATTTTGTATTTGGTTTATTAATGTCAGTTGTGCTACATCGATCTAAATAAGATGACGAAATCAGGTCATTATATTTCAAAATGTATCAAAACCCTGAGAGCTCTTAATGTATTCCATCTGCTGGGTTTCCCGGCTTTTTCCATTTCAAAATGTACCTGCCCCGGATGAGCAGCCTGCAGGTTCCACCTTCCGTCTGCTTTTCTCTTCTTTAGGATCACATCTATCGCTGGCTCCATCCTTTTATCATATTTTGTGCCAGCGTATTGAAAATAGTCCAGAGCCCTCAGAATATCGTATTTCCACCTGCATGGGTAGGGTATCCTTAGAAATTCTTTTCGGATAATTTTTCCCGTTCTGTCAGAAAGGAATAATTGATGAAGCAGAATGAATTCTTCTGCGCTTTCTCTTGCTTTCCGGAGATCCTTGTGTCGATAGGTATATCCGGCTTTCTGGAATTCCATGATCCCTTCCAGAACTGATAGGGTGGTATGCAGGGAACTATGCCTGGCCCCGCTTCTTGTTGTTATGCAATTAAATCCGCCATCAGGCATTATTTCGGCGAGAATACTATCTATAATGGAGTTTAGTTTTTGCTCTTCTGCCTTGAAGTACGATGCATAATTCAGGCACATGCCATTTACACATACATCACTATGTGTCGAAGTTGAAGGGCCCAATTGAATCCCGCCATCATCTGCTTTAGAGGAATCCAATGTCAGATCAATTGTTTCCCTTGCAGTCTTATTTTCCGGGTTTAGATTTAAGTTACGAAGGTCGAGTAATGTATAATGTGAAGAGATCCATTTTGGTTGATAAAACCTCATACCCCAATGACCATTTGGCTTTCTTTTGGAAAGGAAGAATTTTCCCCATCCCTCAGTGGCTATCCTTTCCTGCAGATCTTTTCTTTCAATTCCCAGCAAATCCCGGTACAACTGATATTGGATTGAAACATCACCTTGCAGCAACCATTCTGTGATTTCCTGGTCATTCATGTTGAAATATACAAAAATATCAGTTGACATTCTTGCCAAAAATAAATGACAGTACTCGTTGTATCTTGTGGCGAAATCTGATCTCGAAAATATATTTACAGGTTTAAATAAGTTCT
>JAHEGY010000021.1 GCA_024644875.1 Cyclobacteriaceae bacterium | reverse complement strand
TCGAAATCAGGATCAAAATCCAGACTTGTATTGGATACATCGTCATTGATGCCTATTGTAAAATGCTTTTTAGGTTTTTCTGCACTTAAGTTATCAAAAACAGCCTTTACCATTGTTGGGGTAAATTCCTTGGAAGATAGGCCATAACGACCACCTATTACCTTAGGCATATTTTTAATTTTACCATAACCTTCAGTTAATCCTTCAGTCAATGCATTTATCACATCAAGATATAAAGGTTCACCTGTAGATCCGGGTTCCTTGGTCCGGTCAAGTACAGAAATAGATTTAACTGACTCAGGTATCGCTTCCATAAACCTTTTTATATCGAAAGGCCTGTATAATCGAACCTTTATGACACCTACTTTTTCTCCTTGATTGACAAGGTAATCAACAGTATCCTGTACCGTTTCTATACCTGATGCCATCAGAATAACAACTTTTTCAGCATCTTTTGACCCGTGATAGTCGAAGGGTTTATATTGCCGGCCTGTTAGTTTCGCAAACTTGTCCATTTGCTCAGCGACCACATCAGCACATTTCTCATAAAACGAATTGTTGGTTTCACGGTTCTGGAAGAATACATCCGGATTTTGAGCCGTTCCTCTGATGACCGGTCGGTCAGGAGATAATGACCTTTCCCTATGGGCTTTTACCATATCATCGGTTACCATTTCCCCCATGCGGTCATCACTTACTAACTCAATTTTTTGCACTTCATGTGATGTTCTGAATCCATCAAAGAAATGAAGGATGGGTACACGTGCTTTTAATGTAGATGCCTGAGCTATCACACCCATATCCATGACTTCCTGAACAGAACCAGCTGCCAGCATGGCAAATCCAGTACTTCTGGCTGCCATAACATCACTGTGGTCACCAAAAATAGATAAAGCATGAGTCGCAAGGGATCTTGCCGAAATATTAAAAACAGTAGAAGTTAACTCCCCGGCTATTTTAAACATATTCGGGATCTTTAATAATAATCCCTGGGAAGCAGTAAAAGTAGTGGTCAATGCACCGGCCTGAAGGGATCCGTGAACAGCACCTGCCGCCCCCCCCTCACTTTGCATTTCACATACTGTCGGGGTATCTCCCCAAATATTTTTTATACCTTTTGCCGCCCATTCATCAGCCCATTCTCCCATATTTGAAGATGGAGTAATTGGATAAATGGCGCAAACTTCGTTTAAACGATAGGCAACATAAGCAGCAGCTTCATTACCATCAATAGTTACAAATGTTTTGTCTTTCATTTGATCTAATCAAATTATATTAAAAAATTTATTTCTATTTAAAATTATGCCTTAGGCCCTATTTTTTCGAATGTAAAAATAGATCAGAACTTACTGGAAAAAGGTGATAAATGTCAGTTTTAAAATCTATCAACTATTTGGATTTATTATAAATAAGATGCCCCCCTCCAGGTTATTTCAGTTTATCCTTAAGATAATCCTGATATCCGTCTGAAAATAGTTTCTGAATGTATTTTCCAATTACATCAAATTCAAGGTTAACCCTATTTCCTGCTTTTAGAAATTGGAAATTGGTAACCTGCCATGTATGCGGGATTATCGTTACGGTGAAACTTCCATTTTTACAATTAAATACTGTTAAACTAACACCATCGATGCAAACTGAACCTTTTTCAACCAGGAAATTCCCGGTTGAATCAAAATCATATTCGAAATCGAACAGCCAGCTCCCATCCACTTCCTGTACTTTTGTACAAATACCGGTCTGGTCAACATGACCCTGTACTATATGACCATCAAATCTGTATTCAGTGGACATGCTCCGCTCTAGGTTTACAAAATCATCCGTTGTGAGATCTCCAAGGTTAGTCTTCTGTAAGGTCTCACGAACTGCAGTAACAGTATATACGCCATTTTCAATCCCTGTGACCGTAAGGCAAACACCATTGTGTGAAACACTTTGGTTCACAACCAATTCATTTGAAAAATCTGATTCTATAAAAAAAATATAATTTGTACCTTCTTTCCTGATGTCTTTAATTTTACCCATTCCCTCTACGATACCAGTAAACATGATGCTTGACTTTAATTTTTACCAAAATTACTAAATTAGAAGAGCATTAAATAACCTATCGAGCAGTCTTTTTTGCGAAATGATATTTATCTCTGATCGGTTGTTTAAATACCATTTTCAGACTCGCTTTAACGATCTCTCCCATATTAATACACGATAGAAATTCTTTGTCATTATATAATTTAGCCAGGTCATTTTTTAGGCTTTCAATATTCTCAGGTGTCGATATCGTGTCTCTTGTCATCGTGTTTAGCAAAGCATAGAGATTTACCCCGCTTGATTTAACTCTTGTGGCAATAAGTGATCGTTCTTCCTTCCGATACTGTAATTCGAGTTCCGGTTTCATATGCTTTAGCCCGAGCTCAATAATCGGATTATTCTGTTTAAAGTATTGCGGCATATAAATCGCCCGTCTTCCTTCGTAAGATTGCTGATCGAAATCTATTGCCCGGATACGGTAATGGATCTCATCGAAGTCAGGGATAACTTCCACCACAAAATTACTTGCATGCATATCCCCTAGTAGACGAACCAGGCATCGCTCATTGAATTTTACAAATTCCTTTGCCAGCCTTATTTCATTTAACTGTGGATCTTTCAGGTAGGATTTTATAAAATCATCTCCTGGTATACCTTGTATGTGTTCTTCAATTAATGTATCTCCCTGTACGAAAAAATTGATCTTATTGGGAGAAAGAAAATGCTCCAGATCCAAGCCATAGATCCTGGAAGCATCAGCTACTTTTACATAGTAATAATCAAACAGGTCATTGATCCGGTTTACGATCCTGACCCTGAATGGTTTTGTATTGCCATACACACATAAATCGACTCTATCAATATACAGGTGCTCAATTACAGAAACATCGCCATCCGCTTTCAAGATAGCATAGATCTTCTTTAAAGAATCATGGATATGTTTTTCTTCGCTTTGATGGTAAAAAACAGTTTCCCATAGCGTATCATTCCCTTTCTGATCAAACAGGGGAATCGAATTATTAAACCGGGCTAAATCATCATACTGTATCCCTAAGTCCTGTTCTCTTCCGTAGGTTTGAAGATATTCCCTGAGATGAGGGCTTATCTTAAATATTTTCTTCTTTTTGGATATAATCGCCATAAATAATCTTACGAGTCACAAATGTACATAAAAAAATAAGGAAATTATTTCCATGAAAAGTCTAGAAATCTGTCAACTCGTGAAGAATGATCTCTTCTCTTTTCGATACCCAGGATCTGAAAGATTCTGATGTATTTTTGTAAGATGGAATATATTGGATCAACTTGGAAATATTGAAGTTACCAGCCTGTATCCCCGCCCCCGCCTGTTCAGCATCTAAAGCATTGCATGCCTGCTCATATTGCCCTGAAACCGGGATCATTAATACGGGTTTTCCTAAATACATGCATTCACATAAAGATTCAAATCCTGCTGTGGTCACCATTCCTTTACATTGTGCCATTTTCTGCAGAAATTTTTCAGCATCTAGTTGATGAAAAATTAAATTATCTCCAACTCTTTTTGTTTCTGGTTCATTTTTTTTATCCCAGAAGATCTCAAGCTTTATATCCGGATTTCTCAAACTCCAGTCAATAATTTCCTGGCTATATCCATCATTGACCATATACCCTAATATAAAATCATGATCAGTGCATTTGAGCTTTAAAAGTTGATCTCTCAATAAAGGGGGTACAATTATGGTATTGTTTACCCTGGGAGGATAATTGGGGGTAAAAGAAAGAGCAAGTTTTTTGAATGCACCCATTGAATTCAAATAGTTATTAATTAAAAACAGTCTCTTATGAAATAACCTTCCTTTCGCAAATTTAAAGTTTGGGTGGTCTGTCATAAATTGATGCCCGATAGAAATAAACTTAAAAGAGGGCCTGTACAGGAAATTGTAAAATCCACCCAAAAAATCGTAAAAATTTATCAATACATCGGGTCTCACTTTTTTCACTACCTCATCTATCCTTTTTAAACTTCGATAATATGTTTTCAGATATCTTGAATTGTATAATATTGAATGGAAAAGACGGATTGATTTATTCTGAGGATCACTGATAAAATTGGGGCTATTCAATGGTTCAACTGGCACATTGATGGCTTCAAAGAAATATCCAGGTATTTGTCTCCGCTGACTTTTTCCTATGAAAATATGAGGCACTTCGTGTCCGTTCTTTGTCAGGATCTGAAACAGACTTATGGCTTGAGTTATATGACCCCGTCCTTCACCCTGAACTAAAAAGATGAATTTTTTATTCCCGGATGTCATATTAGTTTAAATATGATTTAAGATGGCATTAAGCAGAGTTTATTTTACTATCTATATAGCTGACTGCATCTTTTATAGTTTCAAAATTCTCAGCATCAGTGTCGGGTATTTTAATGTCAAACACCTGTTCAAATTCCATAACAAGCTCCGCATAATCGAGAGAATCAATTCCAAGATCTTTAATAAAATTTGCATCTGGCGTGACTTCCGTTGATGATATTCCCAACTTATCAACCAAAATTTCAGTTATAGTTTCCGTCGTATTTTTCATTCAAGATATCTATTTGCTCTAAACTAATATAATTATCATTGATATAAAATATACCCCGAATAAAAAACTCCTTCTGTCAAAATCGCAAAACAAACTCTGTCCCTTCATTGAGTTTCGATTTTACAGAAATAGTTCCGAGGTGCTGTCTCATGATCTGCTTCGATAAACTGAGGCCTATCCCCGATCCACTCTTTTTGGTTGTATAGAAAGGTATGAAAATTTTTGACTGAGCTTCTTCATCTATACCAGGACCATTATCTTTCACCGAGATTATTATATGCTTGTTATCCTTCACAAAAGCAGAAAGCTCTATATGTTTCTCGGATTCTTCCCGTAATGCCTGAATGGCATTCTTAATCAGATTAATTAAAACCTGTTCTATGAGTTCCTGATCAA
This sequence comes from Cyclobacteriaceae bacterium, assembly GCA_024644875.1. Classification (GTDB taxonomy): domain Bacteria; phylum Bacteroidota; class Bacteroidia; order Cytophagales; family Cyclobacteriaceae; genus JAGTVG01. The sequence goes on along the minus strand of JAHEGY010000021.1, from coordinate 47,755 downwards.
TTTTAATTTTGAGGTCAGGTGGGATTATAGATCGCTTATAATCTATTTGATTCTCTTCTAATTCATGTTTCATCAATAATTCGATATGCTCCAATAGATCACTGATGGCAACCTCGGCAAATTTCGTTTTCGGAATATGCGTTAAGCTTCTGAAATCAGTAACAAACCGTACCAGTCCTTCACTTCGCTTTAATATGGTTTTAATAGCCAGGTGAAGATCCTCAAGATCTTCCCTGGATAATTCCTTTTCTTCACCATTCCCATCAATTCTATATTTTATATCTTCTTCCAGGGTGTTGGCCAGGGATGAAATGGGTGTCACGGAATTCATAATTTCATGCGTTAAAACCCGAACAAGCTTTTGCCATGCCTCCATTTCATTCTCTTCAAGTTCACTCTGTATGTTCTGAACAGAGACAAGTTTGAACTCCTCGTCCTTTAAAGTTAATTCTATTGCAAATATGGCCAGCTGGACTGTCTCTTCGTTATTAATAATTTTTATAAGATCACGTCCACCTGTTTTCAACATTTCAAAACTATTGACAAGACCTTCACTAACCTTACTTAATTCCCTGATATTATTAATATGGGTTATTCTGAAGAGACGTTTAGCGGCTGTATTAATGATCTGAACCTCCCCTGCCTTATTAAAAGTTATAATACCTATTCCAACATGTTGTACTATGGTCTTAAGGTATTGGTATTTAGCATCCTTGTCAGTATCAGAGGCTTTAAGTTTGTTTATTATCTCATAATAATGCTCTACAAGGGTATTGTAATATTCACCCTCACCAGGATCAAACTGAGGGTTTAAAAGATCCTGGGTTTTTAATGATTCAAAGAAACTGTTTATTTCAACATTTTTCTTATCAATAAACCGGATCAGTGAAATCACCTGTATCACGGCCAGAATACTTACAAGTCCAACCGTCAGAAGCAGGGAATCAGTAGCCAGTAGGTTTGCCAGTAACAAAATACTAAGAGCAAGGACAACGACCCTGATTATAATATTGAATTTATAGTTGTTATAAACCATGCTTTTCAAGTCTTCGGTATAATGAAGCTCTGGTAAGTCCTAATTCTTTTGCCGCTTTTGATATATTACCGTTATGTTTAGTGATTGCTTTCCTGATCGTTGATTTTTCAACCTCATCCAGGTCAAGGGACTCATTCCTCTGTTCATCGGAGACATCACCGGATTGGGATAGGAAGAAGAAATCCTCAGACATCAAGGTGTTTTTATCACTCATTATTACAGCTCTTTCAATTGCATGCTGTAACTCCCTGATATTCCCCGGCCATTTATACTTTTCGAATTTTTTCAGTGTTGATGCATTAATGGATTTGGATGCTTTGCGATATTTCCTGCAATACATGTCAACAAAATGTTCTGAGAGGGCCTTTATATCCTCCATTCTTTCCCTCAATGCCGGTAAATGAATCTCTACTGTATTTATACGATATAAGAGATCCTGGCGGAATGTATTATCATTAACCATATCGTATATCGGCATATTGGTTGCACATATTAACCGTATGTCAATAGGTATTGGCTTATTTGATCCTATTCTGATCACCTCTCGACGTTGAAGGGCCGTCAGCAATTTAGATTGTAAAGGCAAATTTAAGTTTCCAATTTCATCCAGAAACAAAGACCCTCCATTCGCAACTTCAAATCGGCCGGCACGATCTTCTTTTGCATCTGTAAATGAACCCTTTTTATGACCGAAAAGTTCACTTTCAAAAAGGGTTTCGGTGATGGCACCCATATCCACATTTATAAACACATTCTCTTTTCTGATGGATTTTTGATGTAATGCGCGTGCCACCAATTCTTTTCCAGTTCCGTTTTCTCCAAGTATAAGTACATTTGCATCGGTTCCTGCTACCTTATCAATAATATTATACACATTCTTCATTGATGGGCTTTCCCCGATAATCTCTTTGAATCTTTGATTGCTTTCTTCCTGCAATACCTTCCTGGTCTGTTTGAGCTGGTCAACTTCTTTGTAGGAATTCTTTAATTTCGAAGCAGTAGAAATGGTGGCAATTAATTTCTCATTCTGCCATGGTTTTAACACAAAATCAGTTGCACCATCCTTCAACGCCTTAACGGCCATTTCAACATCACCAAATGCGGTAATTAATATTACTACAGCATTTGGATCCTTCTCCAAAATTTGGTTGAGCCAGTAAAATCCTTCCTTGCCGCTTGTAATATCCTTGCTGAAGTTCATATCTAAAAGAATGACATCATATTCACCGTCATTTAAAAGAAACGGGATCTTTTTGGGGTTTTTTTCTATGATTACTTCATGAGCATACTTCTTAAGCAACATTTTTGCTGCAAGTAATACATCTTCATCATCGTCTATGATAAGTAGTTTACCTATTTCCTTATCCACCATTTCATCGATATTTAGATAAATTTTGTGAAGAACATAAAAAAATGACCATCATTTTAAATAATATTCAATCAAACCACAGCCATAATATTTAATATGCAATCTATATATTGTACGAATATGAACATAAAGGGTAACATTTCCGAGTAAATTTTTAATTAATTATGTATGTGTTTCATTTCTTTTTTCCCTAATATTTTCATGAATAATATATATTTTTAAAACCAAATAAGTGATTAAGAATTCTTATAGATGGCAGAATTAGTTAATTTTTTTCTTTTTTATTAAATAAATATTTTAATATATTTACTTAGTTGTTGTGGATTGTTGTTAATCCTAATTATTTTGAGTTTTTGACCTTTGATCCCGCCTTCGGGCGGGATTTTTCTATTATATTACTATGCTCAACATATAATATGATTTGAAATGATTCTCTGCTATTAAAGGGAATTTTACCTGACTTTCAGACACTATTATTAGAAATATTTTAACAAATCTTAGAAAAGGTGAAATTATTGCAATGTTTTTTTAGAATAGCAGACAATATTAAAATCTATAAGATAATTGTTGCAAATATTTCAATATACGCATCCAAGCCAAGCTTCAAATTAAAATATTCATATATTTTAGACGCATAATTTAAACGATATGTAATTTTTAAAAAAAATATTAAAATAATTTTAATTTATTCGATAATGTGTTATAAATTTGTAATGCGTTCTTTAAAAAATTGTAGGGTGATGAAATAGGCAGCCATGCCCTCCTGTCTCGGGGGTGAAGATAACGGGATAAACACATGTGTTGATCAGACATGTTGCTAACTGCTTCGTGGAGGTTCGAATCCTTCCCCTACAGCCAAAATCGCCCCGCTGAAAACGGGGTTTTTTTATGTCTTGATTTTTTGTTGCTCCCTCAGAATTCTTCTAATGATCTTACCTACATTTGATTTTGGTAATTCTTCCAGGAATTCAATCTGTTTAGGTACTTTGTATTTTGTCAGATTTTCCTTGCAGTGATTTATAATTTCTTCTTTTGTTAAGGCAGGATCCTTTTTTGTTATAAATAATTTGATCGATTCTCCAGTTCGTTCATCGGGGATACCAATAGCCGCAACTTCCAATACACCTTCATGTAGCGCAACTACATCTTCTATTTCATTTGGATATACATTAAACCCAGATACCAGAATCATATCCTTTTTTCTGTCAACTATTTTGAAATAGCCATCATCCCTCATAATACCAATATCACCCGTTCTAAACCAATTATCGAAAAATGCATTTTGCGTATCTTCGTCTTTATTCCAATACCCCTGCATAACCTGATGCCCACGTGCACATATTTCGCCGGCTTCACCTGTTTTTGCCTTTTTACCATTATCATCAAAAACAGCCATTTCTGTTCCCGGAACGGGTAATCCAATTGTACCTATCTTATGATTTCCATCAATAGGGTTACAGGATAATACAGGTGATGTTTCTGATAATCCATATCCTTCTACCAATGGACATCCCGTTACTTCTTCCCATTTCTCAGCTACGAATTTCTGTACCGCCATTCCTCCTCCAACTGAAACTTTCAGGAATTCAAAATTGATCTCCTTAAATTTTGGATGATTTAAAAGTCCAATAAAAAGGGTATTGACCCCGCTGATGAATGTAAATGGATATTTCTTCAATTCCTTTATAAAACTGTCAAGATCACGGGGATTAGTGATGAGGATATTTTTTGCACCAAGCTGCAACATGCAGAGACAATTTACTGTCAATGCAAAAATATGATACAATGGAAGAGCAGTAATAACAACTTCTTCCAGTTCTTTTAATTTCGGTTTCATCCACTCCCGAATCTGAAGCATATTAGATACTATGTTCTTATGAGATAAGGTTGCGCCCATGGCAACACCGGTTGTCCCTCCGGTATATTGCAGGAATGCAGTATCAGAAGATTTAATTTCAATTGGTTCAAATGCAAATCTTCCCCCCTTATCAAGAATATCCCTGTATTTTAATCCCATCGGAATATTGTATTTGGGAACCATTTTCTTGATCCTTTTGACAATAAAGTTTACCAGTTTGCCTTTTAGCCCTCCAATCTGATCCCCCATCTCAGTAATGATCACATGCTGAATATTCGTGTTGTGCAGGATCTTCTCTAAATTCGAGGCAAAATTTGCTAATATTACGATAGCCTTGACGCCTGCATCTTTAAATTGATGTTCCATCTCTCGTGGCGTATACAGGGGGTTTGTATTTACCACGATCAATCCTGCCCGAAGTGATCCGAATAAGGCAATGGGGTATTGCAGAAGATTAGGCATTTGCAGGGCAATCCTGTCACCGGGTTTAAGGCCACTATTCTGTAAATAAGCCGCAAAATCTCTCGAATACCTGTCAATATCGTTAAAAGTGAGTGTTCTCCCAAAATTTACATAGGCGGGATTATCACTGTATTTTTTAACACTTTGAACGAGCAATTCAACAACGGAATCATATTTTGATGGATCAATATCATTTTCGACACCATTAGGATACATTTTTTGCCAGATAAATTTACTCATGGGACATGGGGTTTGAAATGCATTTATTCATAAACAGAGATTTTATTTCTGAAGATTAAATATATGAAATTATTGGCTGAAATTATCTTCAAAATATTGTTTGTGCTGGCAATAGTACCTATCTCAGTTATTTCATTGTTATAAATATTCAATCCCAAAATACTTGTATCCTGGATAAAAACCAGTTGATTACCATCAAAGCAAATTTGACTGTCTGAGCTTATGCCTAGTTTCCGGATATAGTTTCCAAGATTATCAAATAAATAAATGTCCTTACTGGAATTATAGAGATATATCCTGTTCTGGTATTCTTCAATTTGTAACAGGTCCCATTCTTCCTCTGCTATTACAAGGGGTATGGCACTTGATGTTATAACTATATTACTAAATAAATTTACTTTCTTAATCGAAAGATCAGATTGATCAAATAACCATAAATTATTATCTGCTGAAAAGGCAGTTTCAGTAACAAAGCCAGCAACTGAAAAACTTAAATTAGCTTCATTCAAAGGATTAAGAAACCTGTCCAGTATTAAATAAGACTGTTGGTCCCTATAAAAACCAAATATTTTTGAGGTATGTGAGGCATCGATTGAATAGATCGATGATTTCAAAGGCCCAGAATAAGAAATCTGGAGTGTCCCTTTTTTATCAAACTTTGATATTACACCATGCTCATTTGAAAGGTACAGATTACCAGAAAAATCAGTAGTGGCATCAACTACATCATCTACTGACCATTCATTAACGAGTATTAATTCCTGAGCGGATAGGTTATTGAAACAAATATAAATTCTCAGGAAAATAAAAATTAACCCCGGCTTAATCAACAAATTTCTTGATTTGCATTTCATTATCACTAAACTCTCCATAAGTGAATGAAAAGATCCAGTCACCAATATTTATATAACGGCTGCTATTGTTTACATCCAGGATCAATGGAAGATGTCGATGTCCAAAAATATAATAATCATAATGTTCATTTTCTTCGACATCCTTACAAAATTGTAACAACCATTCATCATCACCTTTAAATTCATGATCCTTTTGGAGATTTTTTAATCTGCTTTTTTTTGAATATCGATTGGCAATTTTAAAAGCTATATCGGGGTGAATCCATTTGAACATCCATTGGCTAACCGGATTTTCAAACAATCTTTTTATGAATTTGTATTTTCTGTCACCTGGCCCCAGCCCATCTCCATGTCCAATTAAAAACTTCTTATTATTAATATTTACATATGCCGGATCCCGATATACCGGTATATCAAATTCATCCTGAAAATATTGGAACATCCAAATATCATGATTACCTGAAAAAAAAGTGATGGGAATTCCTTCATCCCTTAATTCCATTAAAGTTCCCTGCAGTCTTGTGAAACCCTTAGGGATAGTATACTTGTATTCAAACCAGAAATCAAATATATCTCCCAGGATAAAAATATGTTGTGCATCACTTTTAATTTTTTTCAACCATTTGACTACCTTCTTTTCACGTACAATACTGGGCTCATCAGTAGAAGTACCAAGATGAAAATCAGAGGCAAAAAACACTTTCTTATTTTCGGCTATATTTATATCTTCTAATTGCCTGATCATAGAGTTTCAACAAATATAGGCAAAAAAAAATCAGGCATTTCCTCCTGATTTTAAATTTTCATATACCGATTTTTAAACCTGATCTTCCTTGTGAATATCTTCAACATGCTCTCCTTTATCATGTCCGTCTGAAGATTTATCCAAGGTCGCATCTTTCTTTATCTTAGGAAGAGATTCATCTTTATTTGAAACGGGACTTGATTCTTCTTTATTTATATTAATTATTGTCTCTTCTTCCTTTGTATCTGTGATTTCTTCATCTTTCTTTAGGTTAGAAGCAGCCTCTTTTTTCTCATCTTCCTCTTCAATTCCGTTTTGAGTATAAGCCTCATATGTGGTTGGCTTATCGAAGGGTCTTTTTCCTATTAATCGCTCAAGGTCGGATTGGAAAATGATTTCTTTTTTTAATAATTCAGTAGCGAGGATCTCAAGTTTATCCCTCTTATCCAACAAAAGGTTCTTAGTTCTTTTATAGGCATCATCCACCAGCTTTCGAACCTCAGCATCAATTGTTTCTGCAGTAGCTTCAGAATAAGGCTTTGTGAAATTATAATCAGATTGCTTGGAATCAAAGAATGAAATATTACCTATCTTATTATTCATTCCATATATTGTAACCATACTGTAAGCAACTTTGGTAACCCGTTCGAGGTCAGATAAGGCACCGGTTGATATTTTGCTGAAAATGATCTCTTCCGCTGCACGTCCTCCAAGAGCCATACACATTTCATCAAGCAACTGTTCAGTTTGATATAAAAACTGTTCTTTTGGTAAATACTGCGCATAACCAAGAGCTGCTATTCCCCTCGGCACAATGCTCACTTTGACTAAGGGATCAGCATGTTCAAGATACCAGCCAGCGACAGCATGACCTGCTTCATGATAGGCTACTATTTTCTTTTCCTCAGGAGAGATAATCTTACTTTTCTTTTCAAGTCCGCCGATTACGCGGTCAATAGCATCATGAAAATCTTCCATGGCTACAGCCTTTCTGTCTTTTCGAGCTGCTATCAAAGCAGCTTCATTACAGACATTAGCTATTTCAGCACCTGCAAATCCTGGGGTTTGCGCAGCAAGTTTTTTAGGATCAACAGATTTATCAAGTTTAAGAGGCTTTAGATGAACTTTGAAGATCGCCTCCCTACCAATGATATCCGGCTTGTCAATACTTACCTGACGGTCGAAACGTCCTGGTCTCAAAAGTGCGGAATCGAGTACATCAGGTCTGTTTGTAGCGGCTAATATAATAACTCCTGAATCTGTTGAAAACCCATCCATTTCAACTAGTAGAGAATTTAGAGTATTTTCCCTTTCATCATTCGCCCCTGGCATCGATCCTTTACCTCTTGATCTACCAATTGCATCAATTTCATCAATAAATACGATACAAGGTGCTTTTTCTTTGGCTTGCTTGAACAGGTCCCGAACCCTTGCAGCTCCAACTCCGACAAACATCTCCACAAAGTCGCTTCCTGAAATAGAAAAGAATGGTACTGCAGCTTCTCCGGCAACAGCCTTTGCCAGCAAGGTCTTACCAGTGCCAGGAGGGCCTATAAGCAAGGCTCCTTTGGGAATTTTGCCTCCTAACTTAGTAAATTTTGCAGGGGTTTTTAGAAACTCAACAATTTCTTTGACTTCCTCCTTAGCTTCATCAAGACCGGCAACATCAGCAAAGGTTACTTTAACTTTTGATTCCGAATCGAATAATGCAGCTTTCGATTTCCCAATATTGAAAATTTGCCCGCCCGGGCCCGAAGAACCAGTCATTCTTCTCATCAAGAACCAGAAGCCGAACAATATGAGAAAAAGGAAGCCCCACTGGAAGAATATTCCGGTCAGGTCAGACCTTTCCTCCACACTATATCCGATTCGCTGATCCTCAGTTATCTGCGCTTCCAGGCCTTCCATGTATTGGGCAAAATCCTGGGCGTCCACAATGGTTATTTTATATTGTGGCCCTCCAGAAAGGGAGAATGGATTGTTTTTCTCTAATTCCTGACTGTATTTACTATTTGAAAGTGCTGTTTCCTTTAATGTTACCTCAACAAACTTCTGGTTCGATATAATGACCACATCCTTCACATCACCGGCTAATAACATTTTCTCAAATCTGTATTTGGTGATCTCTATGCTGGAATTTGATTTATTAAAATAGGTAACTGCAAAAACCAATACAAACAAAACAAGAATGATCCAAACCTGATAATTTGGTTTCTGTGGCGTTTTGGGCATTAGGTTTTTATTATTTGGTTTTCTGTTCTCTGCCATTATTTATTTTTCAGTATCCCCTTGGTTAAAAACGATTTAAACTAACTATTGTTCAGATTGCTTGGAAGGATCAATATAGTTCAACTTAGCATCCCCCCATAATTGTTCCAGTTTATAATATGCTCTGGTTTCCTTTTTGAAAACATTTGCCACAACATTAACAAAATCCAGCAAAATCCATTCCTTATTTTTATGGCCTTCTTTGTGCCAAACGTGTTCGTCGATATGCTTTTCTACATATTCTTCAATTGAATCTGATATCGCATCAACCTGTGTGTCAGAATTTCCATTACACAATATAAAAAAATCAGCAAAAGATCCGTTTATACCCCTCAAGTCCATTACAAGAACATCAGTAGCCTTTTTTTCCAACATCCCCTCAACTATTATCTTACTCAGACTTTCTGAATTTTCTTGTTTCTTTTTTACTGGCATATACACATTTTTGTATCTGTAAAACTACACAAAAATAATTGTATAAAATTTTTGAGGAAATACAATTTATAGGCAAACAACTGATTTTCCTGCCAAAATGTCGGTCTACTAATGACATGGCCGCCGATATGCTCAAAAAGGGAGTTTTGAAAGAAGGCGGTATTGTTATCACCGATCATCAGCAGGCCGGAAGAGGTCAGAGAGGTAATACCTGGGTTTCAAGTGAAAATAAAAACCTGACTTTCTCCATACTTCTAAAACCCCATTTTATCAGTCCAACAGACAGTTTTGCCTTAAACATGCTGGTATCTGTGGCCATCGTGAATGCTTTGAAAGGATTAGACAGATCTATGTTCAAAATAAAATGGCCTAATGATATAATGTATAATGGATATAAGGTAGGGGGTATCTTGATCGAAAACACCATCCAGGTGGCAAAAATTGAAAACTCAATTATCGGAATTGGAATTAATGTTAATCAGAACAGTTTTGATTACTTATTCAAGGCTGCATCCTTGAGTAATATTTTTAAAAGGCCATTTGACCTGAACAATTTGTTAAATGAAATTATAAAGCAAATAGAAGAACAATTTTCGATTTTAAAATCAGGAAATTATCATATTTTACGATCAAATTATCTGGAAAACCTTTATTGGTTGAATGAAAAACACCGTTTTTTTTCCATGGTGGAGTTTACCGGGATGATCATTGGAATTGATCCTGCAGGACGGCTGATGGTAGAAACGGAAAACGGTATTGAGAAATTCAATTTTAAAGAAATCAAGTATTTAGAGTAGCGTATTTTTTGTCCACAGAGGGTTTTATAGTATTTTCGTGGATTAAAAAAAAAGAAATGCAGGATACTAAACTTAAATACAAGGTAAAAGATATTTCACTTGCCGCATGGGGCAGAAAGGAAATTGAGTTGGCTGAGGCAGAAATGCCAGGCCTGATGTCGATACGTGAAGAATTTGGAAAAACTAAACCACTGTCCGGCGCAAGGATTGCCGGTTGTCTGCACATGACGATCCAGACAGCTGTACTTATTGAAACACTTAAAGAACTGGGTGCTGAGGTGGCATGGTCTTCATGTAATATCTTTTCCACCCAGGATCACGCCGCCGCCGCCATTGCTGAAGCTGGTATACCTGTCTTTGCCTGGAAAGGAGAAACGGAGGAAGAATATGAGTGGTGTATTAAACAAACTTTGCATGCGTTCGAAGACGACAAACCATTATCCTTAATTCTGGATGACGGTGGCGATCTGACTAATATGGTGCTGGATCATTATCCTGAATTAGCCAGGAGCATTCATGGAATTTCTGAAGAGACCACCACCGGGGTACATCGTCTTTATGAAAGAATGAAAAATGATACGCTTCCGGTTCCTGCGATAAATGTAAATGACTCTGTGACCAAATCTAAATTTGATAACAAATATGGTTGTCGCGAATCTCTTGTCGATGCCATCAGACGAGCAACTGACCTGATGCTGGCTGGCAAAGTGGCTGTGGTAGCGGGATATGGTGATGTTGGAAAAGGTTCCGCACAGTCCTTGAGAGGTGCCGGGGTTCGTGTAATCGTTACCGAAATAGATCCCATTTGTGCCCTGCAGGCTGCAATGGACGGCTTTGAAGTCAAAAAGATGATCGATGCGGTGCCTGAAGCAAATATTATCGTGACGGCGACGGGTAACCGGGACATTATCAGTGCCGAGCATTTTGACTTAATGAGAGATAAGACGATTGTATGTAATATCGGCCATTTTGATAATGAAATTGACGTTGCATGGTTAAATGAAAATCATGGAGATACTAAAGTCCAGATTAAACCACAGGTTGATCTGTACAATGTAAACGGTAATGATATTATTTTGCTTGCTGAAGGGAGACTTGTTAATCTTGGATGCGCTACAGGTCATCCTTCTTTTGTAATGTCTAATTCATTTTCCAACCAGGTACTTGCACAAATCGAGTTATGGAAGAATCAGAATAAATACAAAAATGAGGTTTACACCCTCCCCAAGCACCTGGACGAAAAGGTTGCCATGCTACACCTTAAGAAAATAGGTGTCGAACTTGACAAACTGAATCAAGATCAAGCTGATTATATTGGGGTTAATATAAATGGTCCATTTAAACCAGAATATTACAGATATTAAGGTTGGTATTCAGCTGACATACAGTTTCAAAAACAATTATTCATTCCTTTTGGATATATTAAAAAAATATATCAGCCATTCCGGTATAGCATTATTTATATCTGGTGGAATTACTGGCTTGAGAATTATCATTCCTTTTTTAATGCTTTTTTTGTGGAGCTGTTCTGAAGTAAAGGATTCTAAGAACCAATATTCCGGTTCATTAGATTCCCTGAAGTTCGATTCTACTTCTGTTGAATTTGACCTGGCTGAAATTATAGAAAGGAGAAGTATTCGGGTAATCCTTGAAAACACTTCCACCGGTTATTTCCTTTACAAAGGCCGCGCTATGGGATTTCACTATGAACTGATAAAGGGTTTTTGCGATAAGAATGGCTTAAATGTTGAAATTATTATCGAAAATGACATTAAAACAAGCTTTCAGAAATTGTTGAGAGGAGAAGCGGATATAATCGCACATGCACTGACCCTTACAAAGGGAAGAAAGGAGATTGTCAACTTCGTCGATCCTCTTTATGAAGTCCGCCAGATGCTAATCCAGCATAAACCAGTTGGTTGGGAAAATATGAAAAAACATGAGATCGAAAATGAATTAGTTAAAAGTCCATCCGAATTAATAGGTAAAAAGATTCATGTTAAAAAGGGATCATCCTATTTCAAAAGGCTTGAAAATCTGTCATATGAGATCGGCGGTGATATTATTATAGTTGAAGAAAGTGGAGATGTACTTACGGAGGAATTAATTGTTATGGTGGCAGACAAGGTCATTGAATTTACCGTAGCGGACGAAGACCTTGCGAACGTAGGTGCAACATATTTTGATAACATTGATGGAAATATGCCGATCAGCCTGCCAACACAAGTAGGCTGGGCCATTAGAAAGAATTCACTAGAACTGCTGGATGAATTAAATAATTGGATCTCTGAGTTAAAAAGGAAACCTGATTTCAATATTCTATTTAAAAAATATTATGATGATCCTAAGGGATTTAAACGAAGGGTTCAAAGTGATTTTTCTACGATAACTGGCAACAGGATCTCGCCATATGATGATCTTATTAAGAAGTATGCTAAAACCATCAATTGGGATTGGAGATTACTAGCTGCACAGATATACCGGGAGTCACAATTTAATCCGAATGCTAAATCATGGATAGGTGCAAAGGGATTAATGCAATTGATCCCAAATACAGCCAGAGAATTCGGCGCAAAACAGATTCTTGATCCTGAACAAAATATTAAAGCAGGTACCAACTATATAAAATGGCTTGAAGAATACTGGGACAAATATATCGATGATCCTGTTGAGCTAGAAAAATTTGTACTGGCATCATTCAATACTGGACATGGACATGTTTTAGATGCCATGAAACTTGCTGAAAAATATGGTAAAAACCCGAATGTATGGGACGATAATGTAGAATATTATATTTTGTTAAAATCAAAACCAAAATATTTTAACGATCCGGTTGTAAATTCAGGATATTGCAGGGGGAGGGAACCTGTAAATTATGTTAGTAGCATCTATAATCAATTTGAAATTTATAAGCAGTTTTTCAATTAAATAAATAAAAAATTATGCCTGGAAAACAAAAAATCACTGTTGCATATGGAGATGGAATAGGACCAGAGATCATGCAAGTCACACTGGATGTCCTTATAGCAGCCGGTGCCAACCTGGAATTTGATGTAATTGAAATTGGAGAAAAAGTTTATCGTAAGGGAATTCCAACAGGGATCTCTGATGATGCCTGGGAATCACTTCGCAATAACAAAGTATTTCTCAAAGCGCCCATTACTACGCCTCAGGGTGGGGGATTTAAAAGCTTGAATGTGTCTACACGGGTCGCACTGGGCCTCTTTTCAAATGTACGCCCCTGCAGATCCTTTTTTCCATACGTTCCAACCAACCACCCTCTTACAGACCTCGTTGTCATCCGGGAAAATGAAGAGGATATATATTCAGGGATAGAACACCAGCAGACCAATGAGGTAGTACAGGCATTAAAACTTATTTCGAAACCAGGATCCGAAAGGATAATCCGATTTGCTTTTGAATACGCCAAAGCTTACGGCCGTAAGAAAGTAACCTGCATGACCAAGGATAATATAATGAAACAAGCTGATGGTCTGTTTCATAAAATTTTCGACAAGGTAGCCCGGGAATATCCTGAGATCGAAAACAACCATATGATCATAGACATTGGCTCGGCAATTATTGCCGACCGGCCACATTCTCTTGACGTTGTGGTAACTCAGAATTTGTATGGTGATATTATATCCGACATTGCGGCCCAGGTCACCGGATCTGTTGGCCTTGGTGGATCAGCCAATATTGGTGATGAAGTGGCGATGTTTGAGGCAATTCACGGATCAGCTCCAGATATTGCAGGTCTTGACATAGCCAATCCCTCCGGAATATTAAATGCAGCAGTAATGATGCTGGTTCATATCGATCAGGCTGAAGTGGCTGAGAAAATAGAAAATGCCTGGCTTAAAACCATTGAAGATGGCATACACACATCGGATATATATAATAAGGATTCTGTTCGCAAAGTGTGGACTTCAGAATTTGCTAAAGAAGTTATCTTACGTCTTGGCCAAACACCTAACCGGTTACGGCCGGTTTCCTATAAATCTGGGGCATCCATGAAAAAAATTGAATTGGATAAATATGTTGTTGCCAAAAAAGAATTGGTTGGAGTCGATGTATTCTTTGACTGGAATGAGAAGGGGCGTGATCCAAAGATACTGGGAGATTCCCTGAAAAAGATCAATACAGATGCTTTGAATCTCAAGATGATCACGAACCGGGGTGTAAAAGTTTATCCCGACGGTTATCCGGGCACTTTCTGTACGGACCATTGGCGTTGCAGGTTTGTCTCACCTGATGAAGGAAATGAAGTCTCACATACTCATATATTAGAACTACTAAGCCAGATCAACAGCAAAGGATTCGATTTTATTAAAACAGAGAATCTGTATTCTTTTGATGGAGAAAGAGGGTATTCACTTGGACAAGGAGAGTAAATCCTTTTATTATAAAATCAATAATGCCGGATAGATTCCGAAATCTTTTTCTGGTTATCGCGCTATCTTTTGCGAATAATCAGGTTCCGAAGATCAGGTTTACTACCAAATTTGACGCCTGTCATGTTCCGAAGATCAGGTCTATTACCAAATTTGACGCCTGTCATGTTCCGAAGATCCGATTTACTATTAATTTTTTTGATGTCTGTCATGTTCTGAGGATTCGGTTACTACTAATTTTTTTAAAGTCTTTCAAATTCTGAAGATCCGGCCTATTATTAATTTCTTCAATCCGGGTAGATTAATATTTGATTGGAATAGTAATTATTGAAGTATTTACTATTTTTACGCAGTCACGCTGCCCAATTGACTTTTTGTTTAACTTTTTTTGCTATATGAGTTGTTTATTGTAATGAGGAAACTCGTAGTATTTATAACCGCTATTGTCTTTGTTCTGCCAATATTTAACACTTTGGCGGCAACACTTGAATCCAATGGGACCGATGGAGGTGACTGGGAAGATGCATCATCCTGGGATGGAACGAATACACCTGCAGAGATGTCGGACGGGGATACATTGATAATACAACTCGGTGATACAATAACCATTTATTCGAATCTTAGTTTTAATGGAGTGATCCAAGTATATGGTGTATTAGTCTTTGATGGCGGAAAAATAAATATGGATGCAAGTTCATCGATTCAATTGGCCACTGGATCCGACATTATGGCCCTGGGTAGCGGGCAAAGTGATCAGATCAGGATCGGTAATTCAAGCAATAAAATTTCTAAATCTGAAATCAATAACCTGACAACACCAAATCAATTGACTGATGACAGTCTCACAGAAGGAGGATGTGCTGTAACTGGTGATTGTGAAGCTGATCCGCTTCCTGTGAAGATCTTATATTTCAAAGCCTTTCGCGAGGAGACTAGTATAAGGCTTGAATGGTGTACAACTTATGAGAAAGATTTTAACTTCTTTACAATAGAGAGATCAAAAAATGGCACCATATTTCAAAGCCGTGCAAAAATTTACTCAGAAACAAATAACGCTTCTCAGAATACTGAATATGAATTCACCGATGAACTTCCATTCGGAGGATTGTCATATTATCGATTAAAAGCAACCGATTTAAATGGTATATCAGAGTATCATGGAATCATAGCCGTGAGAATGGATGTAAAAGGACCTGAAATCTTATTGTATCCGAATCCGTCAGTTGAAAACTATATTATGGTTTCATTTTCCGGGGATAAAGAAACTTACTTTAAAATTAACAGTATAACCGGTATTATTTTTGAAAAAGGTATTCTTCAACCAGGTGTTAATCAAATACAATTTGAAAATAATATAAAGCCTGGATTTTATTTTATACAGGTAGAGGTCCCTATAAATATCTCAAAAAAATTTATTGTAAAATAATCAGTTCTGAATCTTTCAAATGCAGGATCATATCTTTAGCCATTTTCTGAAGATCAAATTCGGGATTCCAGCCCCAATCTAAACCAGCCTGTGAATCATCAATGCTCTTCGGCCACGATAAAGCGATCTCCTGTCGAAAATCAGGTTTGTATTCAATACTGAATTCCGGATAAGATTCTTTAATAGTATTATATAATTCAAGTGGGGAGAAACTAACTGCAGCCACATTATAGCTCGACCTGACCGTAATTCGATCCGCATCAGATTCCATAATTTCCAGGGTAGCACGAACAGCATCCGGCATATACATCATTGGAAGTGAAGTATCTTTATCCAGGAAGCAGGAATATTGCTCACCTTTAATGGCTTTATAGAATATATCAACTGCATAATCCGTGGTTCCACCTCCTGGTAGTGCCTTATAGCCAATCAATCCGGGGTATCTGAGGCTTCGTACATCCAGGCCATAATGATAGTAATAATATTCAACAAGACGCTCCCCTGTTAGCTTACTGATCCCATACACGGTATTCGGATCGGTTATGGTAGTTTGCGGAGTATTTTCTTTGGGTGTGCTGGGGCCGAATACTGCAATTGAAGATGGCCAGTACACTTTTTTTATTTTCAGATCACGTGATACATCCAGCACGTTCATCAAACCTTCAATATTAACCCTCCAGGCAAGGCCAGGATGTTTTTCACCTGTTGCCGATAAGATGGCTGCAAGATGATATATTTGGGTAATCCTGTGTTTCAGGATTATATCGGATAGGGTTTTTTTGTCAATGACGTCTAAATGTTCAAAAATGGGATGGACTTCCTCTCCATGTGGTTTATGCAAATCTGCGGCTATTATGTTAGCCTCCCCATATATGCTACTTAGCGCAATTGTAAGTTCCGAGCCTAATTGACCAGAGGCGCCTATCACTAAAATTTTTTCCATTCTGCCAAAAAATATACTCCTCGAAATTACGAATAAACCGATAAATGAATAATTTTTAATCAATTTATTCAGCGATGTAATTTATATATTTGTGAAGTGAATTTCAGGAAGGAATTTTGAATATTGCAATATATTAAGAGGCTGTACCAAATAAAATGTAAAAAAAGATCAATCTTTTACAAAGATTCAAATAAATTTTCCTGAATAATTAAAATAAAATTTTTATAAACCATGTATTCTACCTTAAAGCCGGTTCTTCAAAAAGAATTAAACAATATAAAGGAAGCTGGGCTATACAAAGACGAAAGGATAATCACCTCGCCTCAGGGAGCTGAGATTATTACATCAGATGGCCGGAAAGTACTAAATTTCTGTGCCAATAATTACCTAGGGCTATCAGCACACCCAAAAGTGATTGAAGCAGCAAAAAAAACTATTGATTCTCATGGATTCGGCTTGTCCTCGGTTCGGTTTATTTGCGGGACTCAAGACATTCATAAAACCTTAGAAAAAAAGATATCAGATTTTCTCGGCATGGAAGACACGATACTGTATGCCGCTGCTTTCGATGCAAATGGAGGTGTATTTGAACCTCTCCTGGGAGCTGAAAGCGCTATAATTTCTGATAGTCTAAATCATGCTTCTATCATTGACGGCGTACGTTTATGTAAAGCACAACGGTTCAGATATCAGCATAATGATATGGAAGACCTGGAAGCTAAATTAAAGGAAGCTTCTATGGCAACCCAGAAGATCATAGTAACTGACGGGGTATTCAGCATGGATGGGACCATTGCACAATTGGATAAAATCTGTGATCTGGCCGATAAATACAATGCTCTTGTTATGAGCGATGAATGTCATGCTACAGGTTTTATGGGTAAAACAGGAAGGGGTGTTCATGAATACAGAAATGTTATGGACCGGATTGATATCATTACCGGTACGCTTGGAAAAGCGCTCGGGGGCGCTTCAGGGGGATTCACATCAGGTAAAAGAGAGATTATAGATATGTTGAGGCAAAGGTCAAGACCCTACCTTTTCTCAAACACACTGGCCCCGGCGATTGTAGGTGCTTCTATCGCTGTTATGGATCTTCTGTCTGAATCCACTAGCCTTAGGGATAAGCTCGAGGAAAACACTAAATATTTCAGATCAGAAGCGACCCGAGCTGGATTTGACATAAAACCCGGAGATCACCCTATTGTACCAATAATGCTGTATGATGCTATTCTGAGCCAGAAGTTTGCGGCACAACTTCTGGAGCAGGGGATCTATGTTATAGGATTTTATTATCCTGTGGTACCAAAAGGACAGGCCAGGATCAGAGTTCAGATCTCAGCTGTCCATGAAAAAGAGCATTTGGATAAGGCCATTAAAGCATTTACCAAAATAGGAAAAGATCTGAGCGTATTAAGATAGTCTAACAAAGAAGAACAATATGATAAAACCTTCCATACCAAGGGGAATGAGAGATTTCTCCCCGGAAGTGACAGTAAAAAGAAACTTCATTTTCAGATCAATTCGTGAAACTTTTGAGAAATTTGGTTTTCTGCCATTGGAAACCCCAAGTATGGAAAACCTGTCGGTTCTTACCGGTAAATACGGTGATGAAGGCGATAAATTATTGTTTAAAGTACTAAATTCAGGAGATTTCCTGTTGAAAGTCGAAGAAAAAGAACAGCTTTTATCTGACTCAAATCTTCTTTCATCCAAAATAAGCGAAAAAGGGCTAAGATATGACCTGACTGTCCCTTTTGCCAGATATGTGGTTATGAACCGCAATGAAATCGCATTTCCGTTTAAAAGATACCAGATCCAACCGGTCTGGCGGGCAGATCGACCCCAAAAAGGAAGATACAGGGAATTCTATCAATGTGATGCTGATGTGATAGGTACTGCTTCTTTAATATGTGAAGCTGAAATCGCCCTTATGGTGCACGAAGCCTTCTCTAAGCTTGGGCTAAGGGATTATGTGTTAAAATTTAACAGCCGTAAGATCCTCGAGGGCATCGCTGAGGTAGCCGGAGAATCAGAAAGATCTGAAACATTTTTTGTTGCCCTGGATAAGCTCGACAAAATTGGACTCGATGGTGTAAAACAAGAATTATATAAAAGGGATTTCTCCGATGATTTCATTCAAAACCTTGTGGAAATTATCAGTTTCACCGGTAGCAACAAAGCTAAAATCGAATTTTTAAAGAAGACCCTGAAGAATTCCCCGGTGGGAACGATTGGAATTGAGGAAGTTGAAAAAGTGCTGCTCTACATCAATTCTTTTGTGGGTGAAATGTCTGAAATTGAATTCGATTTTAACCTTGCTAGAGGCTTATCTTATTATACTGGAATAATTTTTGAAGCCAGGGCGACTAATGTCAAAATAGGCAGTATCGGTGGAGGTGGAAGATATGACAACCTGACTGGTGTATTCGGAATGCCCGACGTATCAGGTGTGGGGTTTTCTTTTGGGATTGACCGAATATACGATGTAATGGATGAGTTACAATTATTTGAATCCCAGGAAGTATCAACTACTAAGATCCTGATAACAAACTTTGAGGAGAATGCAGAAAAGTTTGCGCTAAGAATGCTTTCTAAGATCCGGGCAGCCGGGATAAATGCAGAAATATATCCTGATACAGTTAAACTTAAGAAACAACTGAATTATGCCAATAAAAAGAATATTCCTTACGTTTTAATAATTGGACCCGATGAACTCAAGAAAGCCGTCTGTACACTGAAAATCATGGTTACAGGAGATCAGGCTGAACTATCAATAGAGGAATTGATCAAGAAACTTGTTGCGGAAAAGAAATAATAAATCATCCCTGTTAAGTTCATTTTGTTAACTGTACGGAAAATATACATTATCAATGCAATACTTATCCTGTCGGGATGGCAATCCCTCCTTTTCGGACAGGTATCAAGCCAGCTGGGCAGGTTCGAAGCAGAATATAACCAGGGATGCGATCCATTTAAGATCATTTTAACAGAAACAGATACTTTCCCGGATGAGACCGTAATTCAGTATGACTTCACAAACAATGGAATATTTGAAGGCTTCGAAGACGGGGAGGAAATTTCCTATGTATATGATACTCCCGGCACCTATGCGATAATACAATTAACAGGAATCGATGAACCGGGATTTTCAAAGACAGATACTCTTGAGGTAATTGTCCGGGAGTCTGTAAACCCGGATTATTCCATTTTCACTTGTGAGAACAACGGGGCCAAAATTGAGATTTTTCCTGACGTTTATGATCAGCATAAAGTTTATTTTACACCTTCTGATTCTGTAATAGTGAATAGTGGAGAACCAGTCCCGGCTTTTGTATATCCCCCAGGCACCCATTCCGTCAGAGTTAAAGGATTGTATGTTGATGCTAAAGAGAATTGTGCCAGCGTTACAAAAGATTTTAAAACCATTAATAACCTGATTCCTGCTGATCTGGATCAGGTTGCAATACTGAACAAGAATAATATCACCGGTTCAGTGGAGTTGCAGTATGATTTACAGCCTGATATAATTTACGATTTACAAAGAGCCATTGATTTTCCAGCAGGATTCCAATCCATGGAATATCTTGATAACTCATCTAACTCACTTATCATTGACTCTATCGATACCGAAAATGATATAAACATTTTCAGGATTGCCGCTTTTGATGCATGTCAAAATAAAAACCTGTATTCAGATACAATCAGTACCATTTCAATAAATGTGAGGGCTGAAAATGGCCAGAACAGGGTTGAATGGAACTCCTTCCCTCTTAGTTTTTCTGATTATCAATTGTTTAGAAACGATCAATCCTTTCAAAACTTTACAAATGTAAACTTGAAGGTTTTTGTGGATAGTAATGTTGAGTGTTTTATGAATTACTGCTATTCAATTCAGTATACAAACAGCAATGGTGGAATAAGTCTTTCCGATACCGTTTGTGTTGAATCCTTTATCATATATTTTCCCCCTTCCATTAAAAACACGACTGCTTCGGTGGATGGCATAGACATCGGTCTGAATTGGGATGATCCGGAAAATGCGACAATAACTTCATATTTTATTCAGCGGGAAATAGAAAATGATGTTTTCGCGACAATAGATTCAACCCTGGTAAACCAATACACCGATACCGGACTTGATACTGATACAAGAGGCTTTTGTTATAGAATAAACTATCTCGATGAATGCCGGAACAGATCAAATCTCGGAGATTTAACCTGTACCATATTCTTAACGATTGAAGACAATCAACTTATAGAATGGAACAGATATACAGGCTGGCAAAACGGAGTACAGGAATATGTTGTTGAAGTTTATGATGAAAATGGAACTTACCTGAATGAAATAAATGTAGGATTGAACAGATGGTATGAAGACACTACTTTTCTTACCCGGCAAATCATCCGTTATCGGATCCGGGCTGAATCAAATGATGATCCCTCTTTAATTTCCTATTCAAATTTTGTGATTCAACAAGTAGAATCAGTATTATGGCTTCCAAACTCTTTTACACCAAATGGAGATGGCTTGAACGATTTTTTCAAACCTGAAGGAACACAGATGAGAGAATTCACGATGCGCATTTTTACTCGCTATGGGGATCTCATTTATACAACCGAGGATCAAAACATGGGATGGGATGGAACATATAATGGAGAAGAAATGCCACCAGTTACTTATATTTACAAAATGGAGGCAACCGATGAGCTTGATAAGAAGTATAACAAAACAGGACAATTATTATTGATTAGACATTAAAAAAATTAAAATATGAATATGATGGACCTATTTGGTAAGATGCGGGAAGTACAGGCCAAAATGAAAGAGGCACATGAAAATCTAGGCAATATATATACTACAGGTGAATCAGGAGCAGGAATGGTAAGTGTAAAAGTGAATGGATTAAAACAAATAGTTGAAATGAATATTGATCAGGATTTACTGAAACCGGAAGATAAAGAGATGGTGCAAGACCTGATCATTGCCGCCGTTAACAAGGCAATAGCCGAGGCGGAAGTTCTTGCAAAAGAAGAAATTCGAAAAAGTACTGGTGGTTTATTGCCCAATATTCCTGGTCTGGATCTTGGAAATCTTGTTTAATGGACAAACTGGCTGTCATAATTCTAAATTATAACGGTGTTGATTTCCTGAAAAAATTTTTGCCGGGTATTATTAATAATAATGAAGGCCATCCCCTTTATGTGGTTGATAATAAATCAACTGATCAATCCATACAATATTTAAAGAACAATTTCCCCAATAAAGTTCAATGCATTGAACTGGAGGAAAATTTAGGATACAGTGGCGGATATAATATGGCCGCAAAATATATTGAAGCTGAATATTATGTTTTCCTGAATTCGGATATTGAAGTTACGGAGGGATGGCTTCGGCCTTTAATAGCTTTGATGGAAGACAACAAGAACATTGCTGCCTGTCAACCCAAATTATTGGATTATTCTAATAAGGACTATTTTGAATATGCCGGGGCAGCAGGTGGTTTTATAGACCTTTTAGGCTATCCCTTTTGCCGTGGACGTTTGTTCCAGACTATTGAAAAGGATTATGGACAATATGATGATATCAGACCTGTTTTCTGGGCTTCCGGTGCCTGCATGATGATTCGGTCGAGTGTTTTCCGTGATCATGGCGGGTTTGATAAAGATTATTTTGCTCATATGGAAGAAATTGACCTATGCTGGAGGGTTAAAAGATCCGGTCAGATGATTTACTATAATGGCAACAGTACGGTTTACCATGTTGGAGGTGGCACATTAAACCAAACCAATCCTTTGAAAACCTATTTGAATTTCAGGAACAGCCTTATAACTTTAATTAAGAATGAACGGACATCAAGTCTTCTCTGGAAAATCCCCATGAGGTTTTTACTGGATATTATCGCAGCTCTTAAATTCATTTTGAAAGATTCATTGAATGATGCCTTCGCCGTTATAAAAGCTGATTTTCATGTGATACTGAGGTTTTTCTACTACTTCAAAAAGAGAGAAAAATATATCAATGAAATTCCGGTAACAGGTGAAAAATACAAGAGAATTCTCGTATTATCGTATTATATCTTACATAAAAGATTTTTCTTCAACTTACGTTCAATAATACCAGACCGTATTATTCCTTCTTCTTAACCATTTCCTGAAATTCAGGGTAAACGCCATGGCAAGGTAAACAATCACGGGTGAGCCGAAAGTAAGAAAGGATGTATAAATGAAAAAAATCCTGATACTCGAAGTGGGAATCTTCAATTTTTCTCCTAATTTAGTACATACTCCGAAGGCCTTGTCTTCAAAGAAGTTTTGAATTCTTTTCATTTTTATAATTATTTATACAAATTTAAAAACCAATTTGGTTTAAAAATAGTTTTGTCTGTTGTTTTTTATAGCTATTATTGCATTATTATTTTTGAGATAACTTTTAAAAAATTATTAATAATTATAACTAAACCAACTAATCCAATGAGAAGATTAAGTTTCGCGTTAGCAATTATAGGTACCATATTTTTTTCTGGTTGTGCGCTAAACCAGATGGTAAAAATGGCTAAGGATCAGGATCTAAAAGTAACTCCAAATCCTCTTGAATTACATGGAAATACCGTAGATGTCGAAGTATCTGCAACTCTTCCAGTAAAAATGTTGAAAAAGAATTTGGTGTATGCTTTAGATGCCAGATACGAATACGAAGGTCAGTCCTATGATCTTGAAAGGATTGAATTCGTAGCCAATGATTTCCCGGACAGGGATACAAATCAACCCAGAATGGTCAAAAATTACAGCTTTGAGTATGCTCCTGGCATGGAAGATGGCAATCTTGTAGTTCAAGGCTATGCAATTGACCCAAGGAAAAACAAAGAGGTTGAAGCTACTCCAGGAATGCCAATTGCACCTGGTTTGATTACAACTCCATGGCTTGCACAAGATGAGTTCTATGTAGCTTTTGTAAGATATGACTACAAAGATGATGAAGTTGACGGCTGGACTCCTAATGAAGAACTAGAGCCGGTTAATGTAAACTTCTATTTTGATCAGGGTCGTTCTTACCTTAGAGCATCTCTTAATACTGATGGAGAATCAAACAGAGATAAACAAAGGTTTTTATCCGCTTTTATCGCAGATAAGAATGTAACAAGAACTGTTACAATAACGGGTACACACTCTCCTGAAGGAACAGAAAGAGTAAATACTGATCTTGCTAATGACAGGGCAAAAAGAATTGAAGATTACTACCATGCGCAAATGAAGCGTTATGATTATAAAGGAATGGCTGATTCTATTAAGTTCATTCTTAAGCCTGTTATTGATGACTGGACCGGTTTCAAAAAAGCCTTAAGCGGATATGATAAAATCTCAGCCGCTGAAAAGCAGGAAATTCTTAATGTAATCAATGGCAGTGGAACCTTTGAAGATAAGGAAAAGAGAATGCAAAAACTCTCTTCATACAAGAAGGTCTTTGCTGATATCTATCCTGGTTTACGATCCGCTCAAACAGAGATCCTGAAAGTTATTGATAAGAGGTCTGATGCTGAAATTGCTGTTCTGGCCAAAATGATTGTTGAAGGTAAAGCTCCTGCTGATACCCTTTCATATGGTGAATTAGCGTATGCTGCTCATTTAACACCTTCACTGGCTGAAAAAGAAGCCATTTACCTGGTTGCTACTAAGCAATATCCGCAATTTGCTTCCCATAATAACTTAGGAGCTGTTTATTTGATCATGGCAGTAGAGGATTATCTTCTTGGAAATGATCCTACCGTTCATTACGAGAAAGCTGTTGTGCAATTTGAAATTTCAATAAAGGCTCGTGAAACCAATCCACATGCACATGGTAACCTGGGGGTTGCAATGGCACTGATAGATATGGACGGTCCGGCTCATGAAGAATTATCAAAAGCTATCGAAATGAACCCTCCGGTAAAACATGCTAAAGGATTCAATGGCGTGAAGGGTGCTTTGGAAATAGGTGCTGGTGATTATGACGCTGCTGTTCAGACATTATCAAATGTTGAAGAAATTTGCCCTAACCTCTTTAACAGAGGCCTGGCATATCTTCTCAAGAAGGAATACGATGCAGCTACCAATAACTTTGATGAAGCTGTTGAGAAAAATGCAGATTATGCCATGGCATACTATGGAAAGGCAATCGTAGCTGCAAGATCAGGAAATGGAGATGAGGTAGCTTCAAATCTTAAATCAGCGGTTCAGAAAGATCCTGATTTAAAAGAAGTTGCTTTGAACGATCTCGAATTTATTAAATTCGCAGATACGGATAGCTTTAGAAGTGCGTTACAGTAATAATTATTAATAATTGAAAAAAGGCTGGTATATAAAAACATCAGCCTTTTTTTTATGTTTTCATTCCTGTCTGCTTTGTTATTTGAGAACCTAATTCATATTTTTGCAATCCGCTTTAATCAAATAGTATGAGAGAAATTCAATTTAGAGAAGCGCTTCGAGAAGCAATGAGTGAAGAAATGAGACGCGATAAGTCTGTATTTCTGATGGGGGAGGAAGTCGCCGAATACAATGGTGCTTATAAAGTAAGTCAAGGGATGCTTGATGAATTTGGTCCTGAAAGGATTCTTGATACCCCAATTACCGAACTTGGTTTTGCAGGATTAGGAATTGGTGCCGCTATGAATGGGTTAAGACCTATCATCGAGTTTATGACATTTAATTTTTCACTTGTGGCTATTGACCAGCTCATCAATGGCGCAGCAAAAATGCTTTATATGTCCGGAGGGCAGTATCCTGTACCTATCGTTTTTCGTGGTGCAACTGGAAATGCAGGCCAGTTAGCAGCTCAACACTCTCAGAACTTTGAAAATTGGTATGCCAATACACCAGGATTAAAAGTGGTAGTACCATCAAATCCTTATGATGCCAAAGGGCTGCTGAAATCTTCTATTCGGGATAATGATCCGGTAATTTTTATGGAATCAGAGCTAATGTATGGAGAAAAGGGTGAGGTGCCGGAAGGCGAATATCTTATACCTATCGGTGCAGCCGATGTTATAAAGGAAGGTAAAGACGTAACATTAGTTTCCTTTGGTAAAATAATTAAGGTGGCAAATGAGGCTGCAAAGGAACTCGAAAAAGATGGGATTTCATGCGAAATCATTGATTTAAGGACTATTCGACCCATTGATTATAAAGCGATTGTAGACTCAGTAAAAAAGACCAACAGACTGGTCATAGTTGAAGAAGCATGGCCACTTGCGTCAATATCTTCAGAAGTTACCTATCATGTACAGAAGAACGCTTTCGATTATCTGGATGCTCCGATTCAAAGAATTACATGTGCAGATGTACCCTTCCCATATGCTCCAACATTAATTGAAGTTGCCTTACCAAATGTAAAAAAGACGATTGAAGCAGTAAAATCTGTGATGTACGTATAAATTACCTGGGAGCACCAGGGAAATTCATGTTGGCCAGACTTCTTTTGCCTCCCATTTTATTCATGGTCTTCATCATTTTTTTCATCTCGCCAAATTGTTTGAGCAGGTTATTGACCTCTTGAACGGATGTGCCGCTTCCAAGAGCAATCCGTTTACGTCGGCTTCCATTTAAAATTTCAGGATTCTCCCTTTCGAGTACGGTCATTGAACGTATGATGGCCTCGATAGGCTTGAAAGAATCATCATCTAAATCAATTCCTTTTAAGGCCTTACCCATGCCTGGTATCATTCCGACCAGGTCCTTGATATTACCCATCTTCTTAATTTGCTGAAGCTGAGAAAGGAAATCATTAAAATCAAATTGGTTTTTACGGATCTTCTTATTTAAACGCCGGGCTTCATCTTCATCAAAAGTTTGTTGAGCCCTTTCAACAAGTGATATCACATCGCCCATTCCCAGAATTCTCTGGGCCATCCTATCAGGGTGAAAAACATCGATAGCATCCATTTTTTCACCTGTACTGATAAATTTTATGGGCTTGTCAACAACAGTTCTGATGGATAATGCTGCTCCACCACGAGAATCACCATCAAGCTTTGTTAATACCACACCGTCAAAATCCAGTTGTTCGTTAAACGTCTTGGCCGTATTCACTGCATCCTGACCTGTCATTGAATCCACAACAAATAAAGTTTCGGAGGGAGTCAGGGATTCCTTCAAAGATGTGATTTCTTTCATCATCTGTTCATCAACTGCAAGCCGGCCTGCAGTATCAATGATCACAAACTTCTTATTGGTTGACCTGGCATGTTTAATGGCATTCTTTGCAATTTCAAGTGCATTCTTATTTTCAGGTTCCGCATATACTTCAGTATCGGTCTGCTCCCCTATTACCTGAAGCTGGTCTATGGCAGCGGGCCTGTATATATCACAGGCAACTAAAAGAACATTGGTGCTTTGTGGTTTCAGGTGCCTTGCCAACTTCCCGGCAAAGGTTGTTTTTCCGGATCCCTGCAAGCCAGCGATGAGTATTACAGCAGGCTCGCCTTTCAGATTAATCTCCTCCTGAGTCCCACCCATCAGTTCTGTAAGTTCCTCAGCAACTATTTTTGTTAATAACTGCCCCGGAGAAACAGAAATCAACACATCACGACCCAGTGCTTCTTCCTTGATCTTATCAGTAACCTCCTTGGCTACTTTGTAATTAACATCAGCGTCGATAAGAGCTCTTCGTATCTCTTTTACAGTGGCAGCCACATTTATTTCCGTGATCCTTCCCTGTCCCTTTAGCGATTTAAAAGCCTTTTCTAACTTATAATTTAAATTTTCGAACATATTCTGAATGCTTTAAACAGCAAAAATAACCAATTCAATATATTTTACCCTATTCATTGTAAATGACATGAAGTAATGTCTGACCTACGGCCCTGATCGTATTTCTATCGATCAGTTCCATATTATCATCCTGGGTGTGATGGTAGGCCCCAAAATAGGAATTAGGATCGTCGGGATCATATTCCACAATATTGATCATTGGAATTTTAGCATCGCGGTTTACAAAAATATGGTCATCAGTTATTCCAGGACTGGTCTGGTTGATAAAATATTGGCCAAATCCTGCTCTATGCCCTGTATCCCAGACTTTTTCAACGATTTTCCTTGCAAACTGCATAGATCCTCCTTCTTTGTAAAACGTTGCACCGCGGCCACCAACCATATCTAGTAATATTCCATAATAGGCCATATAATTTCTTTTATGTTTATTTTTCGACCAATATTGTGAACCGAGGCACCAATAGATCTTACCTGAATTTATAACTTCCTCTTTATTGAATTCAGGTTCCCCATAATCTTCCCCATCGAAAAAGATGATATCAATCCCTGCATTTTTTGGTTCATGGATCGAAACGACCCTGGCAATTTCAAGAAGCACACCCACTCCACTCCCTCCATCATTTGCACCATCAAAAGGCATCTGAGGATTTTTCGGATCTTTATCCGAAAAAGGCCTTGTATCCCAATGTGCCCCAAGTAATATCCTTCTTGATTTTTCAGGATGAAAGCTGGCGATAATATTTTTCAGGGAGAGGACTTCACCATTATAGGTCGCTTCCTGAAATTCCTGCAATTCTACTGAAGCATTGAAGGATCTCAATTTCTTCTCTAAATAGGTTCCAGTCTGATAGTGAGCGGGGGTATTGGGAATTCTGGGACCAAATTCAACCTGTTTCTGAATATAATAATATGCTGAATCAGCATTAAATTCCGGTGCAGCAACGAGTGGCTTTAGCTCTGAAGGAACTTCCCTCTTATTATCGAGATCTTTGTTTGACTTACATCCGGTAAAAACCAGGATAATTATTAGAAATAGTATATTTGCCGGATACAAATCATTCTTCATACGCCCAGTCAATTTCATTTTTCATATCCTTTAGAACGATACCAAGTTTTTTAAGTTCCGCCCGTATCCGGTCTACTTTATCATAATCCCTGGCCATTTTGGCTTCTTTGTAGAACTGCAACAAGATTTTTAACAGTCTCTCCTGGTCATCAATCTTCTCTTCCTGGATTCCAAGGATATCTAAGGTAAAAACCAGAAAAGTATCTATTAGTTTATTAAAAATTACACTCCCGATCTCTGAGGGTTTTAAATTGCCGGTCTGTATTGAATTTATTTTTTTCAACAAGTTGAAAAGATGGCTGATGGTTACGGCGGTATTAAAATCATCATTCATTGCCCTGTAACAATTGTCACAAATTTGATTGATTTGCTGTACCTGTTTTTCATTTACTACACCACCTCCATCATCAAAATATTCCAGTGACCGAGCCAGCTTTAATCCATTCGCAATTTTTTTATACCCTTTTAAAGCCGCCATAAGGGCATTATTTGAAAAATCAAGAGTACTCGAATAGTGTGACTGCAGCATAAAAAACCGTACGGTCATAGGAGAATAGGGTTGATCAAGTAATTCATGATCTCCTGTTAATAATTCCTCCGGGAGAAAAGAATTACCCAGGGACTTGCTCATCTTCTGGCCATTCACCGTAAGCATATTGGTGTGGAGCCAGTATTTTGCGGGTGATTTATCATAAGCTCCCACAGATTGTGCAATTTCGCATTCATGATGCGGGAATTTGAGGTCCATTCCACCGCCATGAATATCAAAAGTTTTTCCAAGGTACTTGGTACTCATAACCGAACATTCAAGGTGCCATCCGGGGAAACCAATACCCCAGGGAGATGACCATTTCATGATATGCTCAGGTGTGGCATTTTTCCATAAAGCAAAATCCTCAGCATTTTTCTTTTCATCCTGCCTGTCCAGATCCCTGCTGCCTGATACAAGGTCTTCAAGTACCCGGCCACTGAGAATACCATAATCATTTGACTTCTTATATGATTTGATATCGAAATATACTGATCCATTCACCTCATAAGCTAAGCCTTTTTTCAGGATCTCTTCGATCATCTGTATCTGTTCCTGTATATGACCGGTGGCTGTTGGTTCAATATCAGGAGACTGAATATTAAATAATTCCATTACCTTATGAAATCCCAGCGTATACCTTTGCACGATTTGCATAGGTTCAAGATTCTCAAGTTTTGCCTTTTTGGCAATCTTGTCCTCTCCTTCATCCTGATCATTTTCAAGATGTCCTACATCAGTTATATTCCGGACATACCTGACCTTGTATCCAAGGTGTTGTAAGTACCTGCTGATCACGTCAAAA
This sequence comes from Cyclobacteriaceae bacterium, assembly GCA_024644875.1. GTDB lineage: Bacteria > Bacteroidota > Bacteroidia > Cytophagales > Cyclobacteriaceae > JAGTVG01. Next base: position 17,779 of record JAHEGY010000021.1, on the reverse strand, counting down.
CTAAGAAAAGTCCTGACATTCCCTAAATGAACATCACTATATACTGTAGGTCCGCAAACATACATTCCTACAAAAGGAGGATTAATTGGTTCAAATAATTCCTTTTTCCTTGTTAAGGTATTAGTTACCCTAAGTTGATTGATCATATTATTCTAAAGAATATTATTACATATGGACTACAAAAGTGGAAGAATAGTCATTAATAGTGAAATAAATACAATTTTATTTTCCGGATTATATGTTTAGTATGTAAACCTTAACTTCCAAGTCTATCACTTAAATTATAAAAATTTGTTTTGATTTTCATTTTAAGTATCTTTGCATCTGAATTATATCTTTTGTGATAGAGGGGACACAAGTCCCCTCTTTTATTGGATTAAATTTGGAACTGAAATCTGAAGATATACAGAGAATAACGGAGGGTTACTTACCCGATGACTCTTTTTTTGTGGTTGATGTGAAATTAACTGGTAAAAGAGGTAATGAAAAAGTGGTGATCCTTGTAGACGGTGACGAGGGTATAAGTGTTGATATTTGTGCTGATATCTCCCGCTCTGTATCAGAGGAATTGGAATTATTGAATATGTTTGAGGAAAGCTATACACTGGAAGTATCCTCACCAGGATTAGATTTTCCGTTAACATCTGTAAGGCAGTACAATAAAAATATTGGAAGGCAATTGAAAATTGACCTGATGAACGGAGAAAGGATTAAAGGCGACTTAAAAGGGACTGATAATTCTGGTATTACCTTGAAAATTAATACAGGTAAAAAAAAGGAGGATGAAGATTTGTTTATTCCCTTTGCGGATATAAAAAGTAGTAAAGTATTAGTGGCATTTAAATAAAAACAATGGACGCTAGAATATTAATAGAGTCATTTGCTGAGTTTGCTAGGAACAAAAATGTGGATCGTCCTACTATGATCCGGATACTTGAAGATGTATTTAGAACAATGATCAGGAAAAAATTCACAGAAGATGACAATTTTGATATTGTGATCAATGCTGATAAGGGCGATCTCGAAATATGGCGTTTCAGGGAGATAGTGGATGATAACTCTGAAGATATCTGGGATCATGATAAGATCAGCCTTTCAGAAGCTAAAAAAATAGAACCTGATTTTGAAATTGGCGAGGAGGTTTCAGAGGAGATCAAGCTCGAAGATTTCGGAAGAAGAGCCGTTATGATGGCCCGACAAACCTTGATGCAGAAAATCAAAGACCTGGAAAAAGATATTCTCTTTCAGAAGTATAAGGATCTTGTTGGGGAGTTGATCATGGGAGAAGTATATCAGGTTTTGCCACGAGAAGTACTCCTGATTGATGCAGAAGGTAATGAATTAATATTACCAAAAACTGAGCAAATAGCTAAGGACAGATACAGAAAAGGTGAATCTGTACGAGCTGTTGTACAAAGGGTTGAAATGGTGAATGGAAATCCCAGAATAATATTATCTAGGACATCTCCGAAATTCCTGGAAAGGTTATTTGAAAGTGAAGTCCCCGAAGTGTTCGATGGATTGATAACCATTAGAAACGTGGTTCGTGAACCTGGAGAAAGGGCCAAAGTTGCCGTGGAATCCTATGATGACCGTATAGATCCCGTTGGAGCCTGTGTAGGAATGAAAGGGTCCAGAATTCATAGTATAGTACGCGAGCTTCAAAATGAAAACATTGATGTGATCAATTGTACAGACAATCTTGAACTGTACATTCAACGTGCCCTAAGTCCCGCAAAGATTACTTCGATTAAAATTGAACAAGAAAATGGAAGGGTATCAGTTTTCATGAAACCCGATCAGGTATCCCTTGCTATTGGTAAAGGTGGACATAATATCAAATTAGCCAGCAAACTTGTAGGATACGAAATAGATGTATTCAGGGATCTTGATGAAAGTGAAGAAGAAGATGTTGACCTTGATGAATTTGTTGATGAAATCGATGACTGGGTAATTGATGAGTTAAAAAGAGTAGGCCTTGATACTGCTAAAAGCGTTCTGGCTCTACCTAAAGAAGATATACTCAGAAGAACTGATTTAGAAGAAGAGACCATAGAGGACGTATTGAAAGTATTAAAACAGGAGTTTGAATAATACTATTCGGTAATAAAAAGCTAAATTGACTGTAACAATATGATGAGATTAAGCCAAGTTGCCAGGAAACTGAATATCGGGAAAAACACTATCCTTGATTATCTGGAATCTAAAGGATTCAAGGTGGATAATAATCCCAATTCCAAAATTACTCCGGAGGAATTCCAGATATTATCCAAGGAATTTGCTACATCTGCTATGGATAAGGAGGAGGCACTTGGTTTAACTATTGGAAAAAAACACTCTGACAATTTTATTATCGATTCAGAAATTACGGAGGAGGAGAGGCAGAATGATGAGGAAGAGGAGATCCTGATAAAATCAATTACAGCAACTAAAAAGCTCGAGGAAGTTGAAGAAAAAGAAGAAGAGGCTGAAGAGGAAAAGGAATTGTGGGATGATAAACCTAAACTCAAAGGCATAAAGGTTGTCGGGAAAATTGATCTGGAAGAAGAAAAAAAGAAGCCGGAAGATGAGGAAAAGGAAAAAGAGGAAATACCTGAAAAGGAAATAGAAGAACCAGTTGCTGAAGAAAAGGAAGAGGTAGTCGAAGAAGAAGTGTCTTCTAAAGAACCGGAAGAAGAAAAAGATATACCTCCGGAATCCAAAGCAAAAGGAGAAAAAGTGATCGAGGCAAAAGCCGAATCTCTTAGGGGACTTAAGGTGGTGGGAAAAATAAATCTCCCTGAAAAAAAGAAAAAAGTTGCCAGGCCGATCGCTTCCAGTGATGAGCAGAAAGAAAAGAATAAGAAGAAACGACCAAGGAAAAGGATCCCAAAGCCTGCTCATGGCGAAGGGCAGGGCAAAGATAGCAGGTCAAAACAAAGGGATACCAGAAAATCAAAAGTTCAGAAAGAGGAAGTATCAGAAAAGGAAATTCAGGAGCAAATCAAGGCTACTCTTGCCAAATTAAGCGGATCCAAAACTAAAGGTTCGGTAAGCAGGGCAAAATACAGGAAGGAGAAAAGATCAGCAGTAGCCGAAGCTCATGAAGAAATGATGCAGAAGAAGGAAGAAGAAGCAATGACGCTGCAGGTCAATGAATTTATTTCTGCAAATGATCTCGCTTCCTTAATGAATGTTAGCGTTAATGAGGTCATTTCTACTTGCATGAGCCTGGGAATGTTCGTTTCGATAAACCAGCGGCTGGATGCTGAGGCGATAACCATTATCGCAGATGAGTTTGGCTACGATGTAAAATTCGGAAGTGAGGAAGAAGAATTTGAGGTTGAGGAGAAGCAGGATGAAGATAAGGATCTTGAACCAAGGGCTCCGATTGTAACCATCATGGGGCATGTGGATCATGGTAAAACTTCACTGCTTGACTATATCCGGCATTCAAAAATTATTGAACAAGAGGCCGGAGGAATCACACAACATATCGGTGCTTACGATGTGGTCACGGATAGTGATAAAAGAATTGCATTTCTTGATACACCGGGCCATGAAGCTTTTACAGCCATGCGTGCCCGGGGAGCCAAGATCACTGATGTGGTCATTATAGTGGTAGCAGCCGACGACAACGTAATGCCACAGACTAAAGAAGCAATAAATCATGCTCAGATTGCAGAAGTTCCAATTGTAATTGCCATAAATAAAATTGATAAACCGAATGCAAATCCTGATAAGATAAAAGAAGAATTAGCCAACATGAATATTCTTGTTGAGGATTGGGGTGGTAAATATCAATGTCAGGAAATTTCAGCTAAGACGGGCGTGGGAATTGACGAATTACTTGAGAAAGTATTATTGGAAGCCGAACTCCTGGAACTATCGGCAAATCCGAATAAACCAGCTCTAGGTACTGTCATTGAAGCCTCGCTTGATAAGGGCAGGGGCTATGTCGCTACAATCCTGGTACAGGCAGGAACACTTAAAGTTGGTGATATTGTACTTGCAGGTGAACATTACGGACGTGTGAAAGCAATGTTCGATCATATAGGCAAAACCCTGGACCTTGCCAATCCTTCTACCCCTGTACTTATGCTCGGTCTCGATGGTGCGCCTCAGGCCGGGGAAAAATTTCATGTGATGCAGACTGAACGTGAGGCCCGTGAAATGTCTAATAAACGTCAGCAACTGGTGCGCGAACAATCCTTGCGTACTAAAAAACACATCACACTGGATGAAATCGGACGCAGACTTGCAATAGGTAGTTTTAAAGAACTTAATGTAATAGTTAAAGGCGATGTCGACGGATCGGTAGAAGCTCTGTCAGACTCACTGCTAAACCTATCCACGGAAGAAGTCCAGGTTAATATTATTCAAAAAGGGGTGGGACAAATTTCTGAATCTGACGTTCTGCTTGCCTCTGCCTCAGATGCCATTATCCTTGGCTTCCAGGTTAGACCTTCTGCAAATGCAAGAAGACTTGCTGAACAGGAAGAAATCGAGATCCGGCTCTATTCCGTCATATACGATGCCATCAATGAGATAAAAGATGCTATGGAAGGTATGCTTGCTCCTGATGTTGAGGAAGTGATCACTGGAAATGTTGAAATACGTGAAGTTTTTAAAATATCAAAAGTTGGAAGCGTAGCAGGATGCATGGTTACCGATGGCATTATTAAAAAGTCAAATAATATTCGACTTGTACGAGATGGAATTGTTATCTATAGTGGGGAGATAGGTGCTTTAAAAAGATTTAAAGATGACGTCAATGAGGTAAAATCCGGATATGAATGCGGAATCAGCATTAAAAATTACAATGACTTGAAGACCGGCGACATAATTGAAGCATATGAGGAGAGGGAAACTGCTCGTAAATTATAAGCATTAAAAAGGTCTTTTACCTTATTTTTAAATTATAAAGCCCCTCTGATTTACGGGATATGAAATCGGCTGTGCTGCTCCTGTTGTTTTTCCTCTTGACATTACTAATGGCAGGCATGTATAAACCCTGGTTGATCCTTTGGTTTATTGATATGAAAACCAGGATGAAGGTTATCTCTTTTCTTATACCACCAATTATTTTTCTTTTAATAATTTATTTTTCTCTGACCTATTACTCTTGATTAATCCTGGTTGGAATAAATTTTAGTATATAACCTTTTTTCCCTCTTCCCTCACTGGATATAAACATATTGCCTTCAATATCAAAACAAATGCCTTCTGGCTGCCTGAATAAAGATCTTTTTAAGGGAGCCATGGAAACAATAGAGCCTGATTTGTCCAGTACTATCAGAAGTTTACCAATAGAAGATATCAGGAATACATCTTCCGTAATAGGATGAACCGCTATTCCTGAAGGCATAAATGGCATATGTTTCGATGTGTTCAAACCAGCCCTTTTTATCTCCTCTTTAAATGATTCCGAGGTAAGGTGGATGTAAGGTCTGGTTTTGACCTTATCTTTTTTTACATTATAAGTATAAACAGCTCTTCCTTCAACTCCATTTTCCAGTACTTCCGGATTTTGTTTGCAGGCAATATAAAAGTTATCTGTTTTATGTCCTTTTGTAATACCTTCCAGGTCATTGCTGCTTTTGAAAGGTAAATCTACCGTGGTTACTTCAGGTTCGTCTTCAATCTTGAAATAAAAAAGTTTTCCTGTGCTTCTGATCACATAGGCTATATCCTCAGATTGTGTAACCCCTTCATAATCGCCCTTTTTGCCAAATTTTATTTCCTGTATAATTTCTTCTTTTGCATGATCATATAAATACAGTCGGCCATTTTCATCTTCCACGCATAGAAGGATATTTTCTTTCCAATATGCCAAACCGGAAATTTCCTCCAGCCTTCCTGGTAATTTAAAAACTTTCTCATAAGCATATACATCATACTGATAATCACCTGAAGTAATTATGGATTTACCAGAATCATCTTCTTCCTCCAGAAATATACAACCGGCGAATCCTATTAGTAAGTTAAGTGTAACTATGACTTTAAACAGGAAGCTGCTAATCATAAATATGGTCTTAATAAGGTAAATATGTTGAAAATGCTTGCTGCTGGAAATTAATATTATTTGATCAGAACTGAAATAGTTTTCTTTTATATTTCAAAGTAAAATAATAAGACAAAAAATATTTATATTTAGAAACCAAAATTATGCGGTAACGATGGAAGTAGAATCTGCGCTTTTAAACAAGAGCGAAAAGTATGTCGAATCATTTTTAAAGGAAAATTTATCGAACGGGATATATTACCATGATTTAGAACACACACAGGAAGTCGTAAATGCCTCAAAGGAAATTGGAATTGCCAGCAATCTCTCGGATGATGAGTTAGAAACTGTTTTAATTGCAGCATGGTTTCATGATACCGGTTATTATAAAGGTATGAAAAATCATGAAGCCAATAGCAGGGATGTGGCGGAGGAGTTTCTAAAAAAGGAAGGCGCCGGGAAGGAGAAGATTGAAGCTGTAGGTGGTTGCATAATGGCTACCAAGATCCCGCAAAACCCTTTAAATTTAATGGAGGAAGTACTTTGTGATGCGGATCTTTATCATGTTTCCACAACAGAGTTTTTCAAAAAATCTGAACTTTTAAGAAAAGAATTTTCTCTGGTTTTTCCAGATGAGATCCAGCTGGATGAATGGTTTAAAAACAGCATAAAATTTTTAAAAAATCATTCTTTTTTTACGAGTTATGCTAAAGAAAAGCTACTCCCGGCCAAAAAAGAGAATTTGAAAAAGATGAAAGTATTGTATAAAGACATCCTCGTTGACGATAATGACTCCCCGAAACCTGATAAAAAGAAAAAAAAAAAGGATAATAAAAAACCCACACGGGGAATAGAAACACTTTTCAGAATTACCTCACGAAATCATGTAGACTTCAGCTCTATGGCTGATAATAAGGCCAACATAATGATATCCATAAACTCTATTATGATGTCAATTGTGTTTTCTGTATTGTTCAATAAATTTGCTACCGATCCGAATTTGATCCCGCCAACCATAATTCTGACTTTTGTAAGTACAGCCACGATAATATTTTCTATCCTGGCTACCCGTCCGAATTTAACGGCCGGAGTTTTCACCAAGGATGATATTATGAAAAGGCGTACCAACCTCTTGTTCTTCGGTAATTTCTATAAAATGCCGCTGAATGATTATGAATGGGGGGTTAAAGAATTAATGAATGATAGAGAATTCCTATATGGAAGTATGATCAGAGATATCTACTTTCTGGGTAAAGTCCTTGGTAAGAAGTACTTATACTTAAGAATATCATATACCATTTTTATGTATGGACTGGTTATTTCAGTACTGGCTTTTGCCATTGCTGTATTTTTGTTTCCTACAACCACAATTTAAAAACATATTTAACAATAATTCCATGAAAAGATTTTTTCTGGTTGCCGGCATAATCCTGTTTTTTCAATATTGCAATACTTCAATAGAAACTGTTTATCCTTTTCAAAACCCGGATTTACCACTGGAGGATCGTGTAAATGATCTGGTTGACAGGCTCACACTGTCAGAAAAGATTGGGCAATTAAATTATGACGCACCTGCTATTGAAAGATTGGATATACCTGCATACAACTGGTGGAATGAATGCCTGCACGGAGTTGGCAGGGCCGGTAAAGCGACTGTATTTCCTCAGGCTATTGGAATGGCCGCCTCCTGGAATAGAAAACTTATCGGGGAAATTGGTGAAGTAATATCAGATGAAGCCAGAGCTAAGTTTAATAAATTTCAGGAACTGGGAAAAAGGGACATATATTATGGCCTTACTTTCTGGACTCCTAACATAAATATCTTCAGGGATCCGAGGTGGGGTAGAGGACAGGAAACATATGGTGAGGACCCATATCTAACCGGTGAGCTTGCTGTCTCTTTTATAAAAGCACTGCAGGGGGAGGACCCTAACTATCTGAAAGTAGTAGCTACATCAAAACATTATGGAATCCATTCAGGACCCGAACATAGCAGGCACAGCATAAACCTGGATGTGGATAATATTGATCTTTGGGAAACTTATCTGCCAGCCTTTGAGAAAACTATTAAGAAAGCAGATGTGGCATCTATAATGTGTGCCTACAATCGTTTCAGGGATGAAGCATGTTGCGGTAGTAACCTTTTACTTCAATCCATACTGAGAGATAATTGGAAGTTTAATGGATATGTTGTCTCCGACTGCTGGGCACTACATGATTTCTATAGGGAAAATGGGCACCACCTGAATGAAACACCCGAGGAAGCTGCTGCCCTGGCATTCAAAACCGGAACGGATCTGAACTGCGGCGCAACTTCCCCTTTCCTGCTTGGGGCAGTGCAACAGGGCTTGATCTCTGAAGAAGAAATCGACATCGCATTGAAACGCCTCTTCACAGCGAGAGTAAAACTGGGAATGTTCGATCCTTCTGACGAAGTCCCTTATTCTGACATTCCTTACAAAGTGGTCCGAAACAAGGCAAATCTGGAAAAGGCTTTGCAGGCGTCCAGGGAATCAATTGTTCTCTTAAAAAATGACAACATCCTTCCATTGTCCGATCAGATAAAGAATATAGCGGTAATTGGCCCACTTGCAGATGATTACCGGGTTTTGCTGGGTAACTATCACGGAACTTCTGACAATCTATATACACCTCTCAGGGGAATCAGGGAATATGCAGGAAAAAATGGCATTCAAGTAGAATATGAAACAGGTTGTCATATAACCAATGGTGTACCTGTATTAACCCCCATTCCTTCGGATTTCCTGACGGCTTCCGGAAAAACCGGCTTAAATGGGAGATATTTTAACAACAGGGATTTCGAAGGCGATCCTGAGATAATCAGAAGAGATAAAACTATCGATTTCTCATGGAATGACAAAACACCAATAAGCAGAAAAATGGCCGATCCCTTTTCGGTTATATGGGAAGGCTACATCAAGGCTCCGGTAACAGGAAAATATGCAATAGGTGTAAATGCCGGAAATGGTGCAAAGCTTTATTTTGAAGATTCACTGAAAATAGAATTTGATAATATTCACCATCCATTGCAGAAATCATTTTATGTGGCGCTTGAGGGTGGTAAAGAATATGCAATCAAAATCGAGTTTTTTAGTTATGGGAATGACCCGGTTGCAAAACTTTTATGGAGTATGCCTTATCCTGATATGGCAGAAAAGGCCTTGAAAATTATACAGGATTCTGATGTCGCTATCCTATTCATGGGATTGTCACCATATCTCGAAGGAGAAGAAATGCCTATTAAGGTGGAAGGATTTTCAGGGGGGGACCGTACGGATATAAAGCTTCCATCTACACAGGTAAATTTTATAAATAAAGTAGTAAATACCGGTAAACCTGTTGTCCTGGTACTGATGGGCGGAAGTGCTATAGCAGTGAATGATGCCGATAAAAATATTCCGGTTATACTTCATTCCTGGTATCCGGGTGAATTTGGAGGAATGGCCCTGGCTGAGATTCTCTTTGGAGAGGTAAATCCCAGCGGAAAATTACCTGTTACGTTTTATAAATCGATTGATGATATTCCTGATTTTGAAGATTATAACATGCGTGAAAGGACATACAAATACTTCTCCGGAAATCCTCTATATCCTTTCGGACACGGACTTTCATATACTAATTTTAAATATTCTGACCTTATGATCTCAGATAATACACTTAAAAGTATTGATGAAATCACCCTTAAAGTTACAGTCAGAAATGCTGGGCAGGTTCCCGGTGCTGAGGTAGTTCAATTATATATTAAAGATATGGAAGCAAGTGTTCGCGTACCCAATATAGCACTGGAAGGATTTCAGAAAGTATATCTTAAAGAAGGAGAACAAAGAACAGTAAATTTCACACTATTGCCTGATCAATTGGCGGTTATAAACGAGGTGGGAGAAAAAGTTCTAGAACCTGGATCATTTAAAGTTTTTGTTGGGGGTAAGCTACCGAATATGTCAGGAACCGCTGATAATAAAACAACACAGGTATTAAGCACTGAAATTGTTTATTCCGGTCCGGCTGTTAAACTATAGATTTTAAGATCAAACTGAATGAAATGATATAGTTTTATTTCAAGGCCAATAAGATAATTATGGCCTCAAAAATAAAATTGATACCAAGAAAGATCTTTAGCTATTCGGTGTTGAAACACCAAATATTTACATAATAAGACTCCTATATTTATCGATATAGGCGTAAAATTTTATAAATAATATTTCTTAATGGAATAAAATAAGATCTCAATCATATACTTAAAGTAAAATCATAAAAGTATGGAATTCCTAGAAGGCCGCCTCTTTAAAACAACAATTACCCTGTTATTCTTTTATCTTTTGGTCAGTATCCTGATTATAGGAAAATCATTTCTTATCCCACTGGTCTGGGCCATCTTAATTGGTTTAGCAAGTATCAGAATTCTACAAAGGATTGAACGGAAGGTAAAAATCAATAGAATAGTTCTGATTCTACTATTTGTTCTTTCAATAATAATAATCATCCTTTTCATCGTTTATTTCTTTTATTGGGAAATCTCCAATATTATTGAAACACTTCCTTCTTTTACTCGAGATATTTCTGATAAACTGCATCAAATATCAATATCCTTGAAACAATATGGTATAAATATTCCGGATCATATTAACCGGGAATACATATCTGCCGAACTTGAAATCCATCATGAAACTGTAGTTATAGTACTTTCCTCAATTGGCGTCACCATTGCAGACATTTTTCTTATATGCTTTTATCTTTTTTTTATGTTATACTACCAGGGTATCGGGAATAGTTTTATTGAACAAAAATTAAAAAATAAACATAAGATAGAAAAAGCTAAAACCATGATTGCAAAGATTCAGCACCTGGTTAACAACTATATCGTCGGATTATTACTTATTACTCTGATTACATTTATTTTAAATTATGTTGTCTTACTTCTTTTCCAGCTCAAATTTGCTTTGTTCTTTGCATTGTTTGTTTCCATACTTAGCCTTATCCCATATCTTGGGTATCCCCTGGGTACACTGGTTATCCTCTTATTTGCCATTTTAACAAAAGACAATATGCTTACCGCCATCTTTACGGCCGTTTTTGTATATGTGAATAATATAATCCAGGAGAATATTCTCAGGCCCTGGCTGGTTGGCGACCAATTAAAAATTAATGCATTTATCGTGTTCTTTTTCATAATTATAGGTGGTATAATCTGGGGGATAGCTGGAATGGTACTTTTCCTCCCTATTGTGGGCATAATTAAAATATTCCTTGAATCGAATCCAAAAACAGCACCTTATGCAATCTTTCTAGCGGATAGAAAATATAAAATCCCTGATTTTGAAGAAGAGGTAAAAAAAGGATAAATGCCGGATCCTACCTTAACTTCAACTGATCGACTTCATCCAGAGTATCCGGATTGACTACTTCCATGTTGATCTCTTTCCCATTTACGTGAAACAGGACAAGGGCGTTCTGGGTAGTAAATCCTGAAGTATTAGAAGTCCAGGGAGTATTTTCCTGCGCATAATAGGGGGCACCGGCCGCTCCATTATTGATCTGGTAAATAGAGCGTTTTAACGCTAACTTAGAAAGGTCCCAGGTTGCAGGGTAGATATCTGTTTCAGGTGTAATATGTGTTTTACAATAATTATGTTCATCTCCGGTAAGAATTGCGACCACCTTATCGGTTTTATTCACTATGACATTAAGCAATTCATCCCTTCTTTCAATTATACCTTTATCAACTGGTTTACCATTAACGTAGGGCCTGTAACTGTTATTACCCTTATACCACATATCATCATTAACATGTCCGCCATTTGGGAAAAAGGGTGTATGTACGGTAACAAATATATGATCGATGTTCTCATCATTTTCGAGGATTCCCAGTGTCTCCGTCATCCATTTCAACTGGTTATCCATTATATAGGCATGAATATTACCGCTGGTTTCATTCACATGAGATGTGCTTGGGGCATACCAATAATTGGAATTTAATACGACCATCGCAACATTGTCATAGGTATAGTAATAAACATTTTCTTTATAGGATGGAAAATCAATCTTCTTCTTATTTGGATCATATTTAGAGCCATCTTCGCTTTCAGGGCCATTCAATGGATTCACGAAATTTTGAGCATAAATGGCTTCAGATGATATTTTATCAAACGGAAATTTATCTATTGAGTAAAAATCCCCTCCAGGAAGTGCCCAATAATACATGGTGGCTTCATGATTACCCATTGTTGTAATTACTGGAATATATCTGCCCCAGGGTTCAACAGCACGTTTCCAATTGGCATATTCAAGCTGGATCTGGTTTGGATCTATCTTATATCCGGTAATCAAATCACCGGTAAATTGCATGAAAGCACAATTCTCGTACATACCCAGTGCCATGATTTTTTTCATTATATAAGCATTGGCTCCATTAAAATCTCTTTCGCCGCCACCCTGCCCGGATCTGGAATCACTTGCATAACCGAAAGTGAATTCTGTTCTGGATCCAGGCTGCGGTGCTGTCCTGAAAGAATAACTTTCCTGATTGGTGCCAAAATGGACAATATATTTATATTCCTGAAGCTCCTTTAATCCAGTAATAGGAATTTCATGATAAGTGTCTGGAGATTTACTTGAATATTTTTCTCCCTCAACTTCTATTTCAATATTTACTGATATATTGGTCTTTAACGATAAAACTACAGACTCATGAGTCAACAAATTAACAAATGGACCTTCAACAATGGTAGTATCAATAAAAAGAGGCTTGTTCCCTTTAAAACCTATCCGCCCATCATATAAAAACTCTCCCGTCTCGTTAACAACTCTGTAACCTAAAACTCCTTTCCCCTTCTCAACCCATTTAACCATATCATATCTCCCTTTAAGTGCCTGAAGATTAACAAAGGCTTTTCCGTCCATGATTTGTGTAGGGGTTCTGAAATATACAGGTAAAGGATATTTGGAATCATCATAAGGAATCAGGCCGTAATAAAGTGTTCCGTTATTCAATGCGTTCTTAAAATCGAAATATATACCTGCTGCTGTGGTTTGGGGATTCCCGATCATATTATCCAGGGTAATGTCCGATGGCATATCATTGAGAATATAAGACATGGTGCCTATATTCAACATCAAATTCCCTTCAACATCATAGGATATATTAGAATAAACTGAGGGTATTTTAAATCGTTTTTGACCTGAAACAGAAAATACTACTGTAAAAAGTAGCATAAGGCTAATATAAATACGCTTGTTCATTATTTACTTAGTATTTGAAAATCAGCATAAACGGGCAGATGATCACTGAACCCACCAAGATACTTCAATCCTTGATAAGTTCGTAGCGGCCTGCCATTTTTTTTGTCGATAAGAAACTCATTTTGGTAAATATGTCCCATATGACCTTCTAATCTTATTTTATTTCCCTCATATAGCATTGAGAATGAAACTATTATCTGATCCAGAACTGAAGGTTCTGTAATATTATTCACTCTGAAATGCGTTCCATATCCTCTCTTGTATAAGGGGTACATTAAATTAACTAAAAGACTTGAATCATTCTTTTCATCCGGGTCTCCAGCCTTCAGTATTTCCTTTATCGAACGGTCTCCAGGTTCATCGTTAAAATCACCCATAATAATGATATTGGAGTAAGCATCATTATAAACCAAACTATCAACAACTTGTTTCAACTTCCTCGCTGCAATAATCCGTTTAGCTTCGCTGGCCATCTGACCGCCTCTCCTGGAAGGCCAATGATTAACAAAAACATGACATTGAACTGATTCATATATAATTCCGGAAACATACAATATTTCCCTGGTCTTGAGATCGGGAAATTGTGGATCAGAAATTTTGAAATATTCATATTTTAAGGGCTTAAACTGTGAAGGATCATACAAAAGTCCTACATCAATACCCCTTAAGTCGGGCGATTCTTTATGTATGACTTTGTAAGAGAAATATTTCATAACCGATTTATTCAGTATGTCATCCAGCACTTTATGATTTTCGATTTCACATAGTCCAATAACAGCTGGCATTCGTCCCTCTCCAATAGCTACAAAAAGCTTGCCCAAATGATTGATTTTAGAATAATACCTTTTATATGTCCAATAGTACGCTCCTCCAGGGGTAAAGGCTTCATCAAGCTTGATGCTGTCATCAGTGGGATGGAAAAGATTTTCTACATTGTAAAACACAAAGCGTACGATCGATTGTTTTGAATCGACTTGGGCATAATCACCTGCTGCATCTTCGGCTTTTATCTCAATCGCTCCTGACCTTTCCTGGCCATAAAGATTTAACAATGACAGGCAAAATCCATACAGGATTATCTGACAAATAAGGTATTTTGGCACAATAGCTGGTAAAAAAAATTATTAATGATTTAAATTAAAGCCCGGTATACAATAACCACCGGGTAAAAAATGATGAACATTATCGCCAAAATAAAAGCCAAGATTACGGTCCCAAATGATTTAAATAATTTGATCATCCACGCAAGATTAGTTCCTGATAAAATTTAAGAAAAATGAATCAATATAAAATGCTAAAAACCAAAAAATATCAAATCTTAGTGGTTAATAACAATTATTTATAAAAATGTTTCAAATTAAAACTGCTTATATTTTCAATTAAATACTTTGGCTGATTAACAATTTATTATATTTAATCTTGTTTAGATAAAACCAAATTCAGGCATTGGAAAGATACTTAAAAAATAAAAAGATTCTGGTTACCGGTGGGAGTAAAGGCATTGGAAAATCTATTGTAGATTTTTTACTTGTGAACGGTGCTACGGTCGCTATCCACTATAATCGAAATGAGGCTTCATTAAAAAACACAATCGAAAAATTTCCCTACAAAGCAATTCCTTTTCAATTTAACCTTGAAAATATAAATAGCATACCATCCTTTATGGAGAATGTCATTCAGAAAATGGGTTATTTAGATGTACTTGTAAATAATGCTGGAATAGCAATTTCTTCTGATATAACCGGCCCCGATAATGATTGGATCAATACATGGAATAAAACCATGGATGTAAATTTAAATGCAACTGGATTTTTATGTAAAAAAGCCATCCAGCATTTTCTGAGCATGAAAAAGGGAGGTAAGATCATCAATATTTCTTCCAGAGCTGCTTTTAGGGGTGACACTGAAAATTATATGGATTACGCAGCATCAAAAGCTGGAATGGTCGCACTTGCCCGATCGATTGCCAGGGCTTTTGGTAAAAGGGGAATTGTTGCATTTACCATAGCTCCAGGATTTGTCCAGACAGAAATGGCACAGCAGTTTTTTAATCAATATGGAAAAGAAACCGCCTTGGATCAAATTGCCTTAAATAATTTAACAAATCCGGAAGATATAGCTCCTTTTGTTGGTTTTTTAGCCAGCGGATTGGCTGATCATGCTACAGGTGGTACATTTGATATAAATGCAGGAAGTTATGTCCATTAACAAGAACCTTAAACGATGTACATGGTGTGAAGGTCATTTTGATGAATATGTGAGGTATCATGATGAAGAATGGGGTGTTCCGGTTCACGACGACCATAAGCATTTTGAATTTCTTATACTTGAAGGAGCCCAGGCTGGCTTAAGTTGGAGTACCATTTTAAAAAGAAGGGAAGGATACAGAAGAGCCTTTGCGGATTTTGATCCTGAAATTGTTGCTGAATTTGATGATGCAAAATATGAATCTTTATTAGAGGATCCATCGATCATTCGTAACAGGCTAAAAATCAAATCAGCTATTAATAATGCAAATAGGTTCCTAGAGGTTCAGAAAGAATTCGGCAGTTTTGATGCTTATATCTGGAATTTCACTGACGGAAAACCTTTAATCAATGCCTGGGAAAAAATGAGTGATATTCCGGCAAAGACTGAATTATCGGATCAAGTCAGTAAAGATCTAAGAAAAAGAGGGTTCAATTTTGTAGGTAGCACCATCATCTATGCGCACCTGCAAGCTACAGGAATTGTAAATGATCATGAGGTAAGCTGCTTCAGGTATAAGGAGCTAAAGTTTGCCTAATTCTACTGTAGGCTGTTGAGGCATCTCCTCAGCAAGTAACCACCGGCAGAACATAATGGCCTCCTTATATGCCGAAGTGCTGATCCAGTTATCCACATCCATTGGCTTATGACTGAGGTAAATGGTAAAACTGCCATCATCATTCTGAACTGCCTCTTTATTTATACAAACTTTATAGTTTTTATAATCCATACTCTGCATCAGATAATTCCAGGTCTGGATCCCCCAGTAACAACATTCAGGTGAAGTAAAATTGATCTTTAGATACTCATCCACATTCAGGTGGAACTGCCCAAAGCAATATACATTGTCTACTGTTCCCCAGCCTCCCTGGTCAGCTTCAAATGGAAAAGGAGGCAGAAAATCATTCATGGGAAATTCCACTGACAGAGGTGCTATCCAGGTAGTGTGTTCAAAGAAGGTCTTCATTACCTGTATCCTTTTGGCTAATGCTTCATCTGACAAAGGTTTGGGAACTTCCAGCACTTTTGTGTTTTTAATTGAGAGATCACTTTCCCGGCTACTAAATCTGTCGAAAAAGTATTCCCTGGAAAATAAGGTAACAGAATCCGCATCAAGTCTAAATTCGTTCTTTCCCTTTGGTTCTTGTGTTAATTTAATTTCAAAACTCCCATCTTCTTCGAACTCGATATGGGTATGGTTTATATTTAATGTAACCCGCTCACTGAGTTCGCCGTCAGGTGATCCACCATATAATGAAAAGGATAAGTAACAGCTGTCATATCGCCGGCCCTTTATTATATATTCCTGGTCTCCTCTAACTTGAGTGAAATAATATACTGAATCAACATTATCACCCAGGATCTTATGATATGGGGTTGCCAGTAACATAAAATCTGGTCGGAGGGGATTATTAAATAAATAAAAATCTATACACGTCCTTAAAAGATGAAAAATATGCTGATAACCATCGATCTTTCCCTGTTCGTCCAAATTCTTGTCAGGATCAAGAAATGTGTTTTCTGCATTACCAATAACCTCCAGAAACTCCCGGAGGGCTTTTTTGCTTTTATGTTCCATAATTAGGCAATGAATTACGTCCGTTCAAAAAATTAATATAATCTCTGTACATAGAATTTATTTCACTTTCTTTCAAATTAAAAACATTCAGGGAATAAGTATGTTTTCCATGTTTGTCTTTTGGATTCTCTGTCAGAAAATGTGTGAAACTTTCAAGCGCTTCATCTGTTAAGTTCCAGGCAAACATTTCGTAAATTCTTTTAATGGTACCCACCTGGTCCATTACAAAATCTTCAAACTGAATATGGATTATCTGATCATTTTTATCCAATTCTTCGATTGACCGAAGAAATTTATTGAGGTAAAGGCTCCATGTTTCTGCCTGTTCGCGCCCAGTCCTTTCAGCTATTTTGTTATCACCATAGAGGGATCTTACAGATGAAATCAAACTTGCTGTTGAAGGAACAACTTCAAAGGGGTGTCTATGGGTCATAATGATCCTGGCATCCGGATATACTTCGAAAAGCTCAGGTAACCTCATAAGATGCACCGGGGATTTAAGCAGCCATCGTTTGGATTTCACACCTCCTGATTGCAGATACTGGAGAAATCTTTTATGCCAACGCATGGTATTCAATTTATTTGCCCGATTGTTGAACCAATCCAAATAAGATGGCAAATACAATTGTGCAAAGAACTGAAAACTGTTGAAATCCAATGCATTGATACCAATGCATTCCTGAGGAGAATCCGCTGCCATATAATGTTTG
>JAHEGY010000098.1 GCA_024644875.1 Cyclobacteriaceae bacterium | reverse complement strand
ATCCTGATCGATGAGGATATATTCCTCGAGCATTTTCCTTCGAGCAGTGGGATCCATGTTTTTCTCATAGATGCGGAAGGCGAGAATAAGGAAGAACTTGAGTCAGGGTTAATGAGATCTTTTCGTAATACAGGCCTTGATTTAACATATACTGCAGACCGCCTGGCAGAGTTCAACTCTGTAGAAAACACGTATTTGTCAATTTTTCTTTTACTCGGGGGGCTGGGCATGATACTGGGAACAGTAGGCTTGGGGCTTTCACTGGTTCGAAATATCCAGGATCGTCTACAGGAGTTAGGCATTCTAAGGGCTGTAGGTTTCGGGAAAAACACGATATTGAAGATGCTGACAAGAGAGCATATCATATTGCTTGGATTTGGAACTTTGATCGGCACAGCAGGTGCCTTTGTCGCCACCATCCCATCCATATTTTCAGAGTTTATCGATGCCTCATGGCAAACTGCTTTGATTATTGTAGGCTTGATCATAATCAATGGCCTGATATGGATCTACCTGATTGGAAAGATCAGCCTGGGCAAGGATCTGGTGGGATCATTAAGAACAGAATAGAATGCAGGTTATGTTCAATCGCTCCCGACTGCAATGACATAGCTTTGTGTTCTGAAGAAGATCATTTGATCCGTAATAGCCGGGGTGACCATACATACGTCATCAAGATGATGCTCGGATATGAGACTAAAATCTTTTCCCGCTTGTAGAACATACACTGTGCCATCATCTCCGGCTGCATATATCCGGTCATCTGCAGCTACCGGGGAAGCAGTAAAACTTTTGTTTTTTCCACCAAGTTTCTCATCGTATATTTCTTCACCTGTTTGTGCGTCAAAGCATAATATATTCCCATTCCAGCGGAGGTTATACAAAAGTCCCTTATATAAGAGCATGGTTTGCATGTAAGATCCGCGTCTAGGTATACTCCAGGCTATAAAGGGATCAGATTCCATATTTAACTCACCCCTTGCTTCATTTTTAATGGCCAGTATTGGGGAAGACGGTCCATGAGCACTGTTGTAATAAACCAGTCCGTCACCAACAACGGGTGTAGGGACCTGAATATCGCCGCCACCGGACATCCACCATAGTTCTTCCCCCGTCTCAAAATCATATCCTCCCCGATGCTTGTATCCATTGACTGCAATAGATGGCTTACCTTTATCGAAGTATATATTAGGAGTACACCATCCGGGATATTCATCACGTGATTTTTTCCATAGCTCCTTCCCTGAGGAAGCCTCATAGGCTGCTAAAAAGGAATTCTCCATAACATCACATTGAACAATGACCACACCTTCATGAATTATTGGAGAACTTGCAAATTCCCATTCGGCCGATTCAACCCGGAAAAATACAGATCTTAACAGGCCGAAATCTTTTTGCCATAACAGTCCTCCATCCATATCGTAGCAATAGATCCCTTCTGAACCAAAAAAAGCAACTACATGCTTGCCATCCGTAGCGACACTGCTGTTGGCATGCGAGGATTTTGGATGTCGTTTTTGTTCAGGTATGCCCTTGCACGATGTCCTTTCCCAGATAGTCTGCCCATCCTTTTTATTTATACAGATTACCTTCCATTCGTGCTCAGAATCATCATTTACGGATCCGATATCACCATAAATGCCTGTTTTGAGTCCCTCAGAATCTTGCTCACTGATGGCCGTGGTAATAAATAATTTATTTCCCCATACTACCGGGCTGGATAATCCCAGGCCTGGTATTTCCTTCTTCCATCTAATGTTTTCATTTTGGGGCACATCCCATTTTTCAGGTAAATGGGCATCATCAAGCGTGCCATTTGAATAATAACCCCTGTATTGAGACCATTGCCGCTCCGGGGAAATGTCCTCTATTGAAATGAAACATAAAAGTAAAGGAAGAATTAATAGCATCGGAAGATAAAATCTAACAGGCATATATAAGCAATTTATGATTCAGAAAATATTACAAAAAATGATATCCTATTTCTATTATTACCGCATACAAATTATAAATATTTTTTGGTTTTCGAAACGTAAAAGGATGATTTGCGATTATTTTTAAAATACATTGTTTTATAATATTCAAAGAATACAGGTGTGGACATGTATAAAAAAGAATGGTAAACAAACGGAGCTATCATCGAAGCTGATGAGATGTTATATATTTATGATGAACGTCAAGGTAAGGTGGCACTTGCTGACCCGGCTCTCAGGATCTGAAAATTGTGAACACCTACAAGAATAAAATTTGGAATGGTCCTCATTGGGCACATCCTTCTATAAAATACGGCGTGTTTTACCTCCGTTATTGGAAAGAACTTGCTGCGTGTGAAATTTCCGAATAGCCGAAATATAAAATATAAAACCCGGTTATAATTAGGCAGATAATTGAAGCATTTAAATTTTATTTATCGTAAATTGATTAAGTAAACCAAAACAGGCCATAGTGATTTACAGAGCGTCAATATTGGCGATATTTTTTCTGTTCATAGTTTCTGTTACAAATACTCAAACTTCAACGGACAAACCTGATCCCGAGGAGATACTGGTACTTCGTGGCCCTTATCTTCAATCTGGTACCACCAGAAGCATGATCATCAAATGGAAAACCAGTAAGCCGGTATCGAGCAGGGTGCTTTATGGAACACATTCCGATAACCTCAATAAAAGTATTGAGGACAGTGCAAAGGTGGTAGATCACGAGATCAGGATTAGCGGGTTGAAGGAGCATACTAAGTATTATTATGCGGTGGGAACTGAAAATAAGATGCTGATTGAGGACGATCCGTCGTATTATTTTATAACCTCGGCGAAACAGGATCTCGAAGAAGTGGTTCATATATGGGCCATTGGAGATCTTGGTACGGGTGACAGAGAACCCGAGAAAGTGAGAGAAGCATACATGAAGTTCAGAGGAGACCATCATACAGATGTATGGCTGATGCTTGGGGATATAGCTTACTATTCCGGGAAAGATGAAGAATTTCAGAAAGGTATATTTAGTGATACCTATAAATATATGATGAGAAATACGGTGATATGGCCTACTCCAGGGAATCATGACATGAGAAGTGCGGATTCTCAAACGGAATCAGGACCGTATTATGATGTATTTACCGTTCCAACCAAGGGAGAAGCAGGTGGAGAGCCGTCCGGCACCGAAGCCTATTATTCCTTTAACTATGGGGATATTCATTTTATTTCGATGGATTCCGAAGATTCACCACGACAAGTCTTTGGGGATATGGCGAAGTGGCTTGAAAAAGATCTGCAAATGGATGATCATAAATGGAAAATTGTATTCTTTCATCATCCGCCTTATACAAAAGGAACGCATAATTCAGATATGGACCTCGACAGCCGCGGGAGAATGAAAGAAATGCGGGAAAACTTCCTGCCTTTACTTGAAGCGTATGGCGTTGACCTTGTACTGAGTGGCCATAGTCATATATATGAAAGGTCCTATCTGTTAAAAGGGCACTATGGCTATTCCGAGGATTTCGACCCGGACACAATGATCCTTCAATATGATAATGAAAAAAAGAAGAATAAATCAGCCTTTTTTAAAAAGGAGGATAACTATGGTACGGTTTATATAGTATGCGGCGTTTCCGGAAGCCGCCCGGCTGTAGGTACCTGCGATCATCCTGCAATGGCTGTCTGTAAGGGAAACTACCATGGATCCGTTTCTATTGAGATCAGGGATAACCTTCTGCTGGGTGTTTTTGTGGATGAATCCGGGAAAACTAAAGATAGTTTCACAATAACTAAGGAATTCAGCAAGCGTGCTAACTAAAACAGCTCTCTGTTACACTTCATTTAAAAATATTCAATATATTAACATCCATAAGGATCTTAAATGCTTTGATCAAATAAAAAGGTTTTAAAGTATATGCTGTTAAATAATATCAGTTCAATATTGTTTTATTTTTCACTCCTTTTTAATAATGGACCTGTTGACCAGGAGATTATTCAACGGCTTTTTAATTATTCCTTATCCCTGCCACAGGAGAAAATATACCTTCATACCGACAAATCAAGTTATTTCCCGGGTGAGGACTTGTGGTATAAGGCTTATCTGATGATAGGCCCCAATCATGTTCCGGACAGTATTACTGAGGTTCTATACGTGGAATTGATAAGCAGTCAGGGGAGGGTTATAAACCGTCATTCGGTACACATGCAGGCCGGACTTGGATGGGGAGATTTTAAGATCCCTACTCAAAGTAGTCCCGGGAAATATATCTTAAAGGCTTATACCAGGTATATGATGAATTTTGATCCAGCTTTTTTTTATAGAAAGCCAATACGTGTTATTTCTAACAGCCAGGGTGTGGTTGAAGGATCTGACAATATGGTCATGGCCAATGATACGTCCGGGATCACAAATGCTGAACCCATAAAGCTGGAATTTTTTCCTGAGGGGGGAAACCTGGTCGCTGGAATACAGAATTTTATAGCTTTTAAAAGTACCATTGACGGTACAAAAGGACTTGAAACACGAGGAGTCATTAAAAATCAAAAAGAGGAGGAAGTGCTTGAATTCAAGACCAGAGAATTTGGGATGGGACAGTTTACTTTCACTCCTGAGTACGATGAGCAGTATTTTGCACATTTCAATCATGGAGGTAAAGCGTATATTACTGAACTCCCTGAGGCCCTGGAGAAGGGTTACGCTATGCATATAAAACTAAGTGGTGATAAATTATATATATGGGTTCGGAACAATATGGGCATAAAGATGGATAATTCTTTCGTAATTGGACAATTCAGAGGATTTCCTTTCATTACCATTAATGCTGAATCTGACCATGACTATATCTATTCGGTATTCAGTATAAAAGACATTCCCAATGGGATTATTCAATTTACTTTTTTTGATGCTCAGGGAATACCTCACTGTGAGAGACTGGTGTATTCAGAGAATGAGAATGAGAATGTTAATTTTTCAGTGGAAACTTCAAAAGAAAGATATAGACGCCGTGAGAAAATAGACTTCAACCTACATTGTGAAGATCCGGGTGGAGCTTATCCTTTGACCAATATCTCTGTTTCAATAGTAAATGATTCAATTTTCTCAAAAAACAGGAATAATGGAGATATAGCCAGCTATTTTAACCTGGAATCAGACCTTAGAGGATATATAGAAAATCCGGGTTATTATTTTAATCCTGAAAATAACGATCGCTTGGAGTTGCTGGATAATTTAATGCTGACCCATGGATGGAGAAGATTTGTATGGAAGGAAGTTCTGGGTGAGGAAAACATTATACTGCAATACAATCCTGAGCTTGGATTTGATTTTGAAGGAAATGTCTTCGAAAATTTAAAGTTGACCAGGCCTTCAGTTGGAAAGGTAAGGCTCTTTATTTATGAAGGCCAGTTTTACTACAACGAAATCGAAACAGATGAAAAGGGGTATTTTCAGTTTAATGGCATAGATATTTATGATACTACACAAGTTGTCATGCAGGCCTGGGAGAATTCTGAAGATGAAGACAAAAAGAAGAAGAAAAAGAAATCTCAGGAATTGCGCAATAAACTAGCGATAAAACTGGATCCAAAACGATATGCCTCATTGGATCCTGACCTGTGGCCTGACTTTCCTGAGCGTGAAAGTATTGATTATACGGATTATTACGAATTGAATGAACTGATATTCAGGATTGACTCATCCTTCGGAGGCAAAACCATCGTATTGAATGAGATACTGATAGAGGATGAGAGAATTGATATGGATGATCCTTTCTACCGGCCTGGTAAGCTGCATGGCCAACCAACAAGAAGAATTGTAATGGATTCAATTCCTGTATCCGAACAGGGATTGTTATTTTTCCAATTGGTCAGGAAATACTATCCTAACATTTCGTATAGGGGCTCTCCACCTGACATACAAGTCGTGATCCGGGGCCAAAGGACTTTGCTTGGGGGCAGTAACGCCTTAATAATCCTGGATGGGGTAGAGGTGACCAGTGATTTTATGTATTATTTTCCCGTGTCTGAGATTGATTTTATAGACGTCTTATCATCAGTAGGCGCTTCTATATACGGATCAGGCTCAATGGGTGGGGCCATTGTAGTTTTTACGAGGGAGCGGCAACCAGTTTATACTACTGAGGAACCGGATTGGGTGCATAATTTTAAATTCCCCGGTTATTACCGCGGCAGGGAGTTTTATGCACCGGATTACAGTATGCCTGAAGAAAAGCATGTGAAGCCAGATTTCAGACGGACTTTATACTGGAATCCTTCGCTGACAACAGACAACCTGGGCAATATAGACTTTTCGTTCTTTTCATCAGATGAGCAGGCACAATACCGGGTAGAGATTGAAGGAATGACCTATGATGGAATTCCGATAACCAGGGAATACTATTTTACTGTTGAATAATGTGTGACCCGGTTCTGCAACATCCTGTCAAATCAATTTTAATAATTTCAAATCCCCCTAAAACACCATACCTTTATGGGAGAATTGCTTTTTTTAATCTCTAATCTACAATCATATTTTATGAAACTGAATTTTTTATTGTATCCCCTGCTGATCTTTGTCATACTGAGCTGCACATCATCCGATATCGTTATAATTAAAAATCAGACATCGGAGTACTCGATACTTATTCCGGATAATGCAGACAACCTGGAAAAGAAAGCAGCTGAAGAATTACAGTATTATCTGCAAAGAATAAGTAAGGTTCAGATACCAATACTGGATAATAATATTGATGAAGATGGCCACTGCATTTACATTGGGGATTTTGAGCAGAATCAGGTTGGTCATTTAAAGCCTGAGGAGATTGTGATCACAGTCTCTGAGAATGACCTCTTGATCTATGGAGGCAATTCAAAGTCCACCTTGTATGCTGTTTATACATTTATTGAAAACTTTCTGGGATGCCGGTTCTATTCTCCGGAAGTAGAGTTTGTGCCTGTGATGGATAAAGTATCAATACCTGCAGTCCTGGAATATAGATACTCACCGCCTATTACAACACGGACAGTTCATTCAAAACTGTATTATGAAAATCATAACTTTGCCGATAAAAGGAAAACCACGTATGTAGCCTTCCCGCGATATGTTCCGGATGCCAGGGTGCATACTTTCCACCGCTTTATGCCGGCTGATGAGTATTATGCCTCACATCCCGAGTATTATGCACTGAGGAATGGTAGGCGAATCACCACTCAGCTATGCCTGACTAATCCCGATGTTTTAAGAATAGTTACAGAAAAAGTGGCATTGATGCTCGAAGAATTTCCGAACGAAGAGGTCATCTCGGTCAGCCAGGATGACAATCAGCAATATTGCGAATGTGAAAATTGCCGGGCCATTGACGAACGAGAAGGTTCACCCTCAGGCACCATGATTTATTTTGTGAATAAGGTAGCTGATCAGTTTCCTGATAAAATGATCTCCACGTTGGCATATCAATATACACGTAAGGCTCCAAAGCATATTGAACCCGCTAAGAATGTGCTGATAACATTGTGTTCCATTGAATGTGATCGAAGTGCGCCTATCGATGAGAAATGTACAGATTTTGCTGAAGACCTTGTAGCCTGGGGTAAACTGACAGATAATGTCAGGATCTGGGATTATACGACGCAGTTCACGAATTTTCTGGCTCCATTTCCTAATATTTACACACTTCAGTCCAATATTCAATTGTTCAGAAACAACAATGCAAAGTGGATCTTTGAACAACATAGTCATAATCCCAGCGAATTATTTGAATTGAGGTCATATTTTACAGCCAAATTGCTGTGGAATCCTGATCTAGACCAGGATTCGATCATTACTGATTTTCTGAATGGATATTATGAAGAAGCTGCCCCCTATATACAGAACTATTTAACCACCGTTCATGAAGAATTGGAGAAAGATCCGGAATTCTTCCTGTTTTTATATGGAGATCCATCCCAGGGATTTCAATCTTTTTTAAGGCCAGAATTATTAAGGCAATATGATGCCTGGTATGCTGAGGCAACAGAGGCCGTTGCAGGTAAACCTGAGGTGCTTAAAAGAGTGAACAGAGCCCGCTTGAGTGTAGATTATGCAATCCTCGAAGCTGCCAGGATAAATGATCCGGATGCATTCTCAATGGTTCATGTAACGGAAGAAGCTGAGAAGGTGGTACCTGAACCACTCCGGCAACGGCTGAGCAGATTCCGTCAAACCTGCCAGGAAGCAGAAATCATTTATATGAATGAGATGCGGTTTACAGTAGAAGAATATCTGGATCTGTACGATTATGCCCTGTCCAGGGCAAAGAAAGCAAATATTGCACTCGGGAAAAATGTGGTATTGCTTCAACCACCAAAAAAATACGCTAAGGAAGATCCACAGGTCCTGACAGATGGGGCTTTGGGAGGAGCAAGCTTTTTCGCTAACTGGCTGGGCTTTGAAGGGAATGACATGGAAGCGGTCATTGACCTGGAAAAAGAACATAACATTCGTCATATATCGTGTGATTTTCTCCAGGTCGTCAATCATGTGGTATTCTTTCCATTGGATGTAAATTTCTATATTTCTCAGGATGGTAAGGAATATACATCCCTGGGCAGGGTTGAAAATCCGAGACCTTTAACAAAACAAAGCAAGATCAATGATATACTGTGTTTTGAACTTGATTTCCCGGTAACTGATGCCCGATATGTAAAAATCGTTGCTGATAATATGGGACCCGCTCCTTTATGGCACCATGGGGCAGGTACACCCAGCTGGATCTTTGTGGATGAGGTATTGATCAGATAAAAAATGTCAATCTGTTTATTCAGGATCCCAATATAAACGAAAAAACTTTATGGATTAGAAAAACCTATTGAGGAATCTCATGATACGCATTTGCAGATAAGCCAGATTACTCAAAAGCATCAATTTTGGTTCGAAATTCATATTTGGAATATCGCCCAGGCCTGATATATAATGAACATGGTCTGCCACAGACACAGGACAACCTTTCGCTCTGAGGTATCTTTTTTTTCTGTTAAAAAGAACATTCTTCATGGTGATAAACGTTCTTTTAACCATATCATTGGACTTCGTTTTTCTAACATTAATCTCGCTAGATGTTTTGTAGGTACTGTTTATAGTAACAAAAGAACCATTTAACTTACCTTTGTAGCTAGTACAATTTCCGGCAAAAAGTACCCTTTCATCCTCTTGAAGATCCAGATCACCTTCCACTTGTCCGACCACATACCTTATTTTTTTTATTTTTTTCAAGACATCTGGATGGGCAGTTTTATAGATATGGATGGACTCCTGTAATGATCCCGGACAGCCACCCCAACAATAGTCCCTGGAATGTTGTTCGGGGAATGTCCCAACAGTACACGTGAGGTTGCCCTTAACATTAAAATAATTGTCAATTCTTTCCAGGCAGAACCGGAAATTCTTGTTATTTTCCTGGAGTTCTTCCAGTGGAAAATCTCCTCCGATCTCAATGTCATTGATGTCTATGGGTCCATATCCCCTTTGAGCGGTTATTTTCAGATGAATGAGCGTATTCGGATCCATGTTGACCATATGGCAGCCCACGGTGTCAATGGCGCAGGAGTTGGTGCCCATCATGATGACACCCATGGGGAAGGGATCAGGTGTCAGCATCATCTTTTCTCCTGCAATGATCGCATCTACCGCGATAAACTTTGAGGGAATCACTTCCTGCAAGTCAGCAATTTTGTGTTCCAGGAACTGATTATGATCTACCAGGCGATGCCGGTCGTCCTGTATCCCGATATAATTTTTCAGACTCAGGGTCATCCGGGTCCAAGGATGGGCTTTAAACTTGGGTAGGTTAATCAGGAAATCGGTTTTTGATATAGACTCAGGCACGAAAATATTATTTCGAATGGCATGTTCATTCATCAATTTCACCGGGACTTGTCTTTCCTCGTCGAAATAATAAGTTTTCGCTTTATATTTTTTAATAACTTGGGGGTAGCGGGCATTTTTAAAACTAAATCTTGTGGGGATGGTTATCCCTGATCTTTCCCCGACGGATAGTTCTTTGATATTTTCGGATTGGTGTTTTGTTGCATCCAATGTGCCTTCCAGGAATTCACTTCGGGTATAGGCATGAGGAAAATAGTCTTTGTGAGCGATCACCACATTGGGTTTGAGCATCACTCGCCCATATGGCTTTACCCCAAGCTCCTGCATACCCTCTTTGATGATCCCGGATATTTTGCCAGGGTCATAAGATGCACATCTTATGAGCAGCACCTTATGTTTTTTAGGCATCATGGGTAATAGTTATATCATGATTAAAGTAGTAAAATCTTAACAATTAGCCAAGGATATCCTTTGATTTTCTGTAGGTAGAATTGTAAAATAAAATGTTTTTTTATCTATCTTTGCAGCTCGATCATAAAGCTCTTGCTTTAATTTTACTCAATACAGAGGGTTGGCGGAGTGGTCGAACGCGGCGGTCTTGAAAACCGTTGTCCTCTCGGGGACCGGGGGTTCGAATCCCTCACCCTCTGCAAGACAATAGCCTGGCACAAAGTGCCGGGCTATTTTAATTTTAGATGTGTTGCAAGTTTACTTGCAAAGCGAGTCAGGCTTGTTTCTCTTCAAAGCAATGTAGTATGACACTAATCCACAAATGTTTCCTTAATTATAGATTTTACCTCTTTCATTTCCGGCTTAGATAATCGACCTAGAGATCTTAATATTCTTTGCCTGTCAATTGTAAGTATCTGATCCAGAACAACCCCACCAATTTTATTATCATGTTTTACTGCAATTCTGGTTGGATAATTTTTCGAGGTCGTTGTCATTGGAGCTATTACAACTGATCTCAAGAATTTATTCATCTCATCTGGAGATATAACTATGCAGGGTCTAGTCTTTTTAATTTCACTCCCAATTGTAGGGTCTAGGTTCACAAGGATTATCTGATATTGTTTTATTTCCATTCTTCAAGATTTTCATCTTCAAAAACATCACTAAATAAGAGTCTATCGTCTCCATTGTCATTCATTTCCTTAAAAGCCTTTTCCCAACCTTTTCTTGGAGTTGAAGATGGTCTTAAAACGATTTGACCTTTTTCAAGAATCAAATCAACTGTGTCTTTAATGTTGTATCTATCTAAAAGGGTTTTGCTAAGTCTAATCCCTTTGGAATTCCCTATTCTTATCACTGAAACTTCCATAATTCTAAGATTTAATTGTAATTACAAAGTTATTACATAGAATTGTGTTTTTCAAATTATGCCTAACGGTTGCCAGGTGCTTTTTAGGCAAATATCGCTGAATTTCTTAATTAATTTTTAATGGATGAACATCTCAAATTGAAAAATAAAACTTAATTTAATGTTAGTTCAGATATTTTTTCATTTGATCTGAAAATCTGATGTTAATTGATATCCTAAATACCAAATAATAATATAATGTCCAGACTAACATATATCCTCATCAGCCTGTGCCTGATCCCATTTGTAAATTCCCCAACTTTGGCTCAAGCTGATAAAAGCACCTTTGAAAAGGAATTGGAGCAATTATCGGAGTTGAAATATCTGCCACAATATCGCCAAAATACTATTGTCGCAATGGAATCTTCATACGATACAACCGGGGGGAATGATGATGGCTTTTCAGGGAGATACTCTTTCTTACGTAAAGAAAGTGAAAACCGATTGGTGATAGCGGACCTTAAGGGACCGGGAGTTATACAACGTATCTGGACACCGACGCCCACGGAGGATACGATCCAATTTTATTTTGACGGGGAAGAAAACCCGAGGATCAGCATAAGGTTTATAGACCTGTTCTCCTCTGATGTATTTCCCTTTGAATCACCCCTGGTCGGCAATGAAGTTGGTGGATATTATTGTTACCTGCCCATTCCCTACGAGAAGCGCTGTAAGATAGTCTATCTGGGAAAAAGAATACAGTTTCACCAGATCCAGCACAGAACATTTCCTGAAAATTCGGCTGTTAAGTCCTTTTCGCCCAATCTAAGTAGTGAGGAAAAAACAGCGCTGCGTAATACTTTGGAAAGATGGGAAGAATATAATCCCCTCGAATCGATTGATAAAAACAATTTAAAGATTATCGAAAAGGAACTTTTAATTAAAGCCGGAGAAACAGTTGACCTGGCTGATATTAAGGAAGGCGGACGTATAGTCAGAATGGAATTCCAGGATTTATCTACGATTGATGATCCGGATACTCATTTGATACTAAGGGCAAAATGGGATGAAGAAAAGGATTATGCGATAAATGTTCCGATGAGACATATATTCGGATATGCTTTCAGGAAAACATCAATGAGATCTCTACTTATAGGCGCAGAAGGAAATTTGCATTATATAAATTTCCCAATGCCTTTTGATAAATCAGCTAAACTGGAGTTAAGCTATTTAAATAAACAAGGACAGAACCAACCTGATGTCAGGTTAACATCAAAGATATTTGTTCTGCCGGATAAGAGGGATAAATCTAATGAAGGAAAATTGTATACCTGCTGGCGTAGAGAAAAACCGGAAATCGGAACACCTTATACTATTTTCAATCACGAAGGCAAGGGGCATTATGTGGGAACCATATTAATGTGTCAGGGGATCGAAGAGAATTTGAACGGCCATATATCTACTATATTTTTTGAAGGTGATGATATCACAACTATTGATGGTGAACAAAGGATGCATGGAACCGGATCGGAAGATTACTTCAATGGTGGCTGGTACGCCGTTGGTGATCGTTGGGATAAAGCTTATAGTCTTCAACTCCATGGTTGCTTGGGTTATTCAATACCTCTGGCCCGCACAGGAGGATATCGCTTTTTAGTAGGTGATAAAGAATCCTTTGAAGCTAGCTATAATCTCACTATTGAACATGGTCCGGAAAATAACAACTGGAAAGTCGACTACGCATCTGTAGCGTTTTATTATGGAGAATCACCAACTATTAGTGGTATGGAGCCAACAATAGAACTTTCCGGTGATTTCACTTCACCGAAAGAAATGGAAATATTGCCAATAAGTCATTTCAGTTTTCAATCCTTTGGATTTCCTCCCGATGAATTTTCACTTTTCAGAAAAAGAGTGAATGGCAAACAGGTCTATGTAATGCATAGTCATTCGGATAAGGGTTATGTGAAAGTGGATTTACAGGTACCAGTTGAAGGTACTTACGATTTGTATATTTCTTATTATAAATCTCCTGAAAGTGGGTCACTGCAAATCTTCCAACGGCAAAAGCGCATTTCCGAAGAATTTAATATTAACTCTTCGGAATTAGAATATGTGAAGAAACAGTTATTTGGGAGAATCTCTATTAGCGAGCAGGGAGCCCCCTTAACCTTCCGGATGAAAGGTGAAAAAGGAAAGTGTGATTTCATTTTGGATCGCATTCATCTGGTAAAAAGCGTTAATGAATGAGTAATGAGCTCTGTCTCTTCCTAAAATAACTTATATTACTTTCTTATTAAATATATCTCAATATTTAAAAAGTGTTCAAGATGCCCGGTTTTGGGTGCTCAAGGGATCTGGTATTTAACCATAGACTATTCTGACAAAAAAGTGACACCTTTTGGTGACGTGAGCTTGAGGAAAAGATTTATAGATCAAACATGTATTATGGAATCTAAGGGAGGGAGATCTTCCTCAGTCCGAATAAAAAGGATTGAAGATAAAAAGGTCTTTCAAACTTTTATATTAGTTAGTAAAATCAATAAATTGGAAGGAAAATCTCACCAAATAATGTATATAGTTTATTTTATTAAATCCTTTTTTAATAACCACGTCTAAAATCAACATAAATAACAAATGAAAATTGACAAGATCAGGATTTCTAAACTTTTAAAACATGGATTATTTATTAATATTCCATGTTTACTTTTATTTTTTACACTGCTTGTAAGTGGATGTATGAAAGAGGCCCGGCTAAAGCCGAACATATTGTGGATAACAATTGAAGATACATCTCCACAGTTTTTGGGATGCTACGGGAATTCGAATTCAAATACACCAGTAATCGATAAATTGGCAGATCAGGGTGTAAGGTTTACCAATGCCTTCTCAACAGGAACGGTTTGTTCTCCCAGCCGTACAGCCATTATCACCGGAGTAAAAGTTTATGAAACGGGAACTGGAAACCATAGGAGTAAATATCTCATACCTGACTTTATCAAAGGATTCCCGTACTATTTGAAACAAGTCGGATACTATACTTCTAATAATCGAAAAACAGATTATAACGTTGCCAACGAAAAACAGTTTATCAATGAGGCCTGGAATGAGAGTTCCGGCAATGCCGGCTGGTGGGGACGCAAAGCTGGGCAGCCATTCTTCTCAGTCTTCAATTTTATGGATTCACATCAATCTCGAACTATGACTGAAACGTATTCGTGGTATAAAGAACATGTCCTGGAGCAACTTCCCGAAGAAGAAAGAATTGGAGATGAAACTTTTAACATGCCCCCATTTTACAATGATACTCCTGAAATGCGCAAACAGTTTGCGCGTGTCTACAATTCCATAAAACTCACGGATAACAGAATAGGGGAACTGCTTGCCAGATTGGAAAAGGATAATTTGAAAGACAGCACCATCATCTTTTTGTATGCCGATCATGGGGAGGGTATGCCCCGCGGGAAAACCAATGGGATTAATTACGGTTACCGGGTGCCTTTTGTCATCTGGTTCCCTGAGATGTACAAGCATTTATCGCCATGGGGAACGGAAGGTGTTGTGACAGACGAACTGGTTGATTTTTCCGACCTGGCGCCGACACTTATAAGTCTCGTCGGTGGAGAAATTCCGGAACATATGAGCGGAAGGCCTTATTTAGGTCCGAATCGGAATGAGCCGGTTGGGTATCTCAATCTTTCGTCCGATCGCTCGGATAATGGAATAGACATGGTACGTACGGTGACCGACGGAAGGTACGTTTATTCAAGGAACTACCTGCCATTTATCTACGAGGCCCGCTACATCCGCTATATGGAAATTGGCAAAATCAAGCAACTGATGCGCGATGATTTGGCTGATGGAAACCTGAATCAGCTGCAGAAAAGTTTGTTTGAAGAACGCCCGGCCGAATTCCTCTTCGACATAGAAAATGATTTGTGGGAAACAAAAAATCTGGCTGAAGACCCGGACTACAGCGATATTCTTGTAAAAATGCAGGGAAAGCTGAATGAAGAAGTATTAAATTCCCATGATGCCATGTTCCTCCCGGAATACGAAATTGCTTTGCTTTCGGATACTACAACCGCATACGAATTCCGGTTGGATGAATCGAATTATCCGTTGGAGGCAATTTACAAAGTAGCCTCACTATCCGGATTCAAGGGAAAAGATGTGACAAAAAAGCAAATTGGATGGCTCGAAAGCCCCAATAACATCATTCGCTACTGGGCTGTTTTGGGGCTTCGAAGTCAAAGCAAAAATGATCTGAAACCCTACTCAGCAATCATCGCCCAAATGATGGATGATGAATATCCACCAGTGGCAGTCACAGCTTCTGCTATTACCTGGGAATTGTCAGGCAGCAAACACGCAGAAGGAAATCTTAAAAAATTCTGTGCCAGCAATAACCTGAATGTTTCGCTATTGGCAGTCAACTACCTGCTTTATTCAGAAAAGAAGGAGCCGTTTGTGGATACTATCCGCAAAGTCCATGATTTGAATGAACGTGATTACAACGTGCAGGCAGCCTGTATGGATTTTTTAGGCAGCCTGGGACTTGTGCCAAATAATCCGGACTTCAGACGATAATCAAAAAAATTGGAAGAAAATGAAATCTTTATCATTCATAATTATTATACTCTTACTCCTTTATACAGGAGGTGAAGTCAACACTCAAAACAATCCACAAAAACCCAATTTTATTCTGATTGTTGCTGACGATTTGGGCTATGCCGATTTAAGCATGCACGGTAGCAAACAAATTCCAACTCCAAATATCGATGCACTTGCATCAGGAGGAATAAGTTTTACAAACGGATATGTTTCAGCGCCTGTTTGCAGTCCTTCGCGCGCTGGCTTATTGACCGGGAAAAACCAGGTGCGTTTTGGTTATGACAACAATCTGGGAGGAAACCAACCAGGATTTGATTCTGATTTTTTGGGTTTGCCACTGTCGGAAACTACACTCGCCAATCGGCTGAATGAACTTGGCTACGTCACTGGTCTGGTCGGCAAATGGCATCTCGGTAATGAACCCCATTTTCATCCTTTGAAAAGAGGATTTGATGAATTTTGGGGATACACCGGTGGTGGTCACGATTATTTTACGTCTGAACCGGGTGGTAAAGGTTACAAATCACCCATAGAATGCAGTTACAAAACGCCGCAGCCGATTACGTACATCACCGATGACAAAGGTGATGAATGTGTCAGTTTTATTCAACGGCATAAAAATGAGCCATTCTTTTTATATGCTGCGTTCAATGCGCCTCATGCTCCGATGCAGGCCACCGAAGCTGATTTGAAGTTGTTCGATCATATTAAAGATGAAAAACGGCGAAAATATTGTGCAATGGTTCACCGGCTTGATATAAATGTGGGGAGAATCATTAAAACACTGCGAGAGGAGGATCTGGCTGAAAATACACTGGTCGCTTTTATCAGTGATAACGGTGGGCCGGTTGACTCCAATGCCTCCATCAATGCACCTCTAAATGGTCAGAAAGGAATTTTACTCGAAGGCGGAATTCGAGTTCCGTATATTTTAAACTGGCCCGGGAAACTTGAAGCCGGGAAAGTCGTCGATGATCCGGTTCTATCGCTCGATCTTTTCCCAACATTTGTCGAAGCTGCCGGCGGTTACATCTCAGAGAAGGATGATCTGGATGGTGTTAATCTTATTCCATACCTCACCGGAGAAGTGACTAAGAAACCACATGAAACAATGAATTGGCGGTTTACCATAAGCGCTGCCATCCGCGACGGTGACTGGAAACTGGTCCGGATTCCGGACCGCTTGCCGATGCTATACAATCTTGCTGAAGACGTTTCAGAACAAAACGATGTGGCCCTGAAACATCTTGAGCGTACCAAGTCGATGTTAAAAGAATTAGGCCGGTGGGACGTCCGTCTTCCACACCCGTTATTTTTGGAGGGTTCCGTCTGGAAATCGCACCAGCTGGATTTATACGATGACGAATATCCGCTTGCCCAACCAGATTGACTACATTAAAAGAAACCTTATTATGAAAAAATTTATCGCTCTTTTGATTTTTATTTTTCTGTTTTCCTGCACAGATAGAACAATTTATTTCATTGATTCTGTATCCGGCAGTGATTCCAATTCAGGGCATTCGCCGCAATCAGCCTGGGCCACGCTTGAAAAAGTTAACCAGGCAGTTTTTAAATCCGGAGATAAATTGTTTTTCAAGGCAGGAGCGTCATGGGAAGGCCAGTTGGAGCTGAAAGGGAGCGGTACAGAAGAAGCTCCAATTAGAATTAGTAAATATGGAAGAGGTAAAAATCCGGCAATACATGGCAGGGGAGAGAAGTTGCACACCTTGTTGTTGCACAATGTTGAATACTGGGAAGTCCGTAACCTGGAGATTACCAATACAGGAGAAAATCGGGTAGCCGGTCGTCGCGGTGTAATTGTACTGGCAGAAAATTTTGGTGATTGTCGTCATATCATTCTGGACAGTCTTGAAATCCATCATGTCAACGGCAGCCTCGTAAAAAGCGACGGTGGTGGAAGCGCCATCCTATGGCAAAACAAAGGCGATTCGGTAAAAACGAGGTTTGTTGGTTTGCACATTACAAATTGCCACCTCCATCATTGCGAACGCAACGGCATCAATTCACGTGGGTATACCAACCGTGAAGCCTGGTATCCGAGCCTGGATGTGGTGATTCGAAACAATCTGCTGGAAATAATTCCGGGTGATGG
The DNA here is from genome assembly GCA_024644875.1 of Cyclobacteriaceae bacterium. Lineage (GTDB taxonomy): Bacteria > Bacteroidota > Bacteroidia > Cytophagales > Cyclobacteriaceae > JAGTVG01. Next base: position 751 of record JAHEGY010000098.1, on the reverse strand, counting down.
AATTGTACCCATCGGAACCGATGGTGCATTGATTGAATACAATGTCATGCGTGATAGTCCGGATATACTTTCACATCAGGAAGCTGCAGCGGGAATCTGGCCTTGGAGTGCAGATAATACGATAATTCAGTTTAACGAAGTTTCAGAGCACAAAGCCAAATGGGACGGACAAGGCTTCGATTCTGACTGGAATTGTCAGAATACAATCATTCAGTATAATTACAGTCATGATAATTATGGCGGATTTCTGCTTGTTTGTAATAACGGAAGCAACGTGCACACTGACCGAAATATCGGCACCATAAATACCATAATCCGTTACAATGTGAGTTTAAATGATGGAATTCGTCCTTATGAAACGAAAAGAAGAAGTTGGTTTGCTCCAACCATGCATATTTCAGGACCGGTAGAGAATACACAGATTTACAATAATGTTTTTATTATTCCTGAAAAATCTTTAGAAGAAAACGACCGTACCATCGTTGAAATGGACAATTGGGGAGGTCCGTGGCCCGAAAACACTTTCTTTGCCAACAATATTTTTTATGTAAAAGATAAAGCGGATTTATATTTTGAGGGGGATTCCGGGACACAATTCACTAATAATTGTTTTTACGGCAATTTTGAAAACCTGCCTGACGATCCTGCGGCAATTTTAAAAGATCCACAATTCGTTAATGAAACAGCGCACGACAGTGGTTTTGAGATCCTGAAAAATTTCATGTTAAAAAAATCCTCTCCCTGTAAAGAT
>JAHEGY010000193.1 GCA_024644875.1 Cyclobacteriaceae bacterium | reverse complement strand
TTTTTCCTGTTACTCTAAAAAAAATATCCGTAGCAATCTTAATCCTGACTTGCTTTTCAATTTTTTCATGCAATATTTCTCCGGAACAGGTAACAAGAGAATATGGATGGTTTGAATTTGTGATACCCGATTATGATACTACGCATAATGTGGTGGATATGTCATTTTTAAATGAAAAAGAGGCTGGAGAAACTGGTTTTATATCGGTGAGAGATGGTCATTTTGTAACCGGAGCCGGTGATCCGATTCGTTTTTTTGGGGACAATCTGACTTTCGGTGGTTGCTTTCAGGAAAAAGATACATCAACCCTTCTGGCTGCGAGATTTCGAAAACTTGGATACAATGTTATCCGCTTCCATCACATGGATAACCGCTCCGCACCCGGAGGTATCTGGAATGAATCGATGGATGCATTCGATCCTGAACAACTGGATAAACTGGATTGGCTGATCTATCAATTGAAGAAAAACGGGATCTACTCAAACCTGAACCTGCATGTTTCCAGAATTTATCCTGGAGTAGAGTATGGGGAAAATAGGGCTTTCGTATTCGGAAAGAGAATTGATCACTTTTACCGTCCCTATATTGAAATGCAAAAGGAGTATGCCAATATGCTCCTAACCCATAAAAATCCATATACAGGGAATACTTATGCCAATGAACCGGCTGTCGGTTTCGTAGAGGTGAACAATGAGAACTCTATATTATCCAGGTGGACTGCTTTGTCGGATCTTGAGGGAGATCATAGGGTTGCCCTGGCTGCTATCTGGAATAAGTTTTTAGTGAAGAATGGGATGAGTAACAACAATTGGGATATATATAAAATTATTGATCAGTTTGATACCGGAGCTACTGATGAGCAAAAAGAAATGTTCTGGATGTTTCTGGTGGAAACTGAGCTATCCTATGCGGAAGAAATGATCGAATTTCTGAAAAATGATATTGGTGTTAAGATGCCGGTTTCTGAGTCCCAGGCATCCTATAGTGGAATGGCTGGCGTTTACCGTGAGGCTAAATATGCGGATTTCATTGACATGCACGCCTATTGGCAACATCCAAGGTGGCTGGGTAGAGCATGGGACAGAAATAACTGGGTCATAGGGAATTCTTCTATGGTTTCCGATGAAAAAGGCGGCACTCTGAAAAGATTTTCACAACATCGTGTAAAAGGAATGCCTTTGACTATTAGTGAATATGATCATCCGGCGCCCACATTCTATTGCGCGGAAATGTATCCCATGATGAACTCCATCGCCGCTTTCCAGGATTGGGATGGCATATATCATTTTAACTACAGCCCAAATTCTGAACTTGGATTGATCAATGGTTACTTTTCTGCTTCAGCACATCCCTTGAAACAGGTGTTCATTCCAGTTGGAGCCATCCTTTTCAGAATCCCCACTATTTTAGTCGGACCTTCTGTTGTTACTCTGAGTGTTCCTGAAAACGATATTGTAAACGAGTTAATTGCTTTCAATAAAAAAGAAAACATCAATGCACAGCATACGGATTATGTATGGAATAAAGCAGGGTGGAATGATGCCATAACTGTACTAAGACGATCAGAAGTTGAATTTGATGGAGATGAATTAAAGCTTTCCGGAAAGATACCTGAGCCAGATGGTTCCTGGGTAAGTGAAACAGGTGAGATCATTTGGGATAACCGGGAAGCCGGACAATCTATATTCACTGTGAACGCACCTGCTGCCAGAGTTGCTGCCGGATATATTGGAGGTAAAGCAATAGAGTTGGGTAATGTCCATATTGCCATGGATACTACTTACAATAACTGGGGAACAGTTACACTCACAGCCCTGGATGGCGAATCCCTTGATGAATCATCAAATGTATTGCTCGTGGTTGCTGGGAGAGCTGAAAACACTGGTATGGGCTGGAATGAGGAAATGAATAGTATTGGCTCAGAATGGGGAACAGCGCCAACCATTGCCGAGGGGCTGCCAGTTAAAATAACTTTACATGAAATGGATAAATTCAGATTGTTTATGCTTGACCCGGCTGGAAATAAGGGAAGTGAAATTAAAATAATGAAAAAGAGAGGGACTCAGGTATTAAATCTGGGATCACAACATAAAACTTTATGGTATCTTTTGACGAGAGATTGAGATGATTGTTGATCCCGCTTCGGGGAAATGTCGATTATTCTAATAATATGAAAAATTAGGTCATTGCTATGCGCTTAATACTAATATACTTGTTGCTTTCATTTTTAGGTTTAGAAATAAAATCGCCATCAGGCGATGAATGGCCGGATTGGAGAGGACCTTTGAGAGATGGAACCTGGACGGAGAAAGGAGTTTTAACAAAATTTGACTTTGATGAATTTGACATCAGGTGGCGGGTCCCGGTTTACTCGGGGTACAGCGGGCCAACCATTGAAAGCGGGAAAGTTTATCTGACAGACCGTCGGACAAGACCTGATCCTGTCGAACGTGTATTGTGCTTTGAAGCAGATACAGGAAAGGAGGTCTGGGCATATACTTACGATTGCGAATACATTGGCGTGGGCTATCCGGCAGGTCCCAGGGTCTCTGTGATTATTGATGGACCTCATGCCTACTCACTGGGTACGATGGGGAATTTATTTTGCTTTGACAAGGATAAAGGAATAGTAAAATGGAGTAAGGATCTGAATCAAGAATACAGAATTAGAATGCCTATCTGGGGTATTGCATCAGCGCCAATTATAGTTGATGATAAGATCATACTGATCATAGGCGGTGAAGATAATGCAGGTATTCTGGCCCTGGATAAAAATACCGGGAAGGAAGTTTGGCGAAACCTGGAGGATGAAGCAGGATATTCTGCACCGGTTCTGGTTGAACAGGCAGGTGAAAAGGTACTGGTCGCCTGGACTGCATCCAATATTGTCGGTTTAAATCCTGACAATGGCCAGGTATACTGGATGCATGAATTTGAACCCAGAAATATGCCCATTAATATAGCCACACCGGTACTATATAAGAATTATCTTTTTTTCAGCAGCTTCTATGATGGTTCCATATTAATTGAACTGGACAAGAATGAACCTAAATCCTCGGTGGTTTGGAGAAGGATTGGAAAGGATGAACGAAATACTGACGCACTACATTGTTGTATATCGACACCCTTGATTATGAATGACTACATCTTTGGAGTAGACAGTTATGGTGAACTTCGTTGTCTTGACCTGTTTACAGGAGATAGAATCTGGGAAGACCTGACTGCAGTAAAACGGGATAGGTGGGCTAATATTCATTTCATCCAGAATGAGGACCTGACCTATATGTTCAATGAACACGGGGAATTGATCACGGCAAAATTAGATGCATCTGGTTACCACGAGATAAGCAGGGCCAAACTGATTGAACCGACTACTGTACAATTGAACAGGCGGGGTATTGGCGTAACCTGGGCCCATCCCGGTTTTGCCTATAAACATGTATTTATCCGTAGCGACAGTGAACTCGTATGCGCTGATCTTTCTCAATGATTATTGGATACAATCCCTGAATTCCAGGAGTCCGTTGCAGATTTTGTTTAAATTGTTCTAAATTTAGAGGTAATTTTTCCTAACATAATATGAAAACTATATTAATAATTTTTTTTCTTGGAATAACCATTACAGTTATGAGCCAGACACTATCCTTAGAGGAATTTTCTCAATATCCCCAGGCACAGATCTCGAATGATCATGTGACTATGAAATTGATGCTCCCTGACATCGAAAAAGGCTCTTACAGGGCTACCCGCTTTGATTGGTCAGGTATAATTGCAAGTTTAAGGTATAAAGATCATGAATATGTCGAGTACTGGAAAAGTACACATGATCCACTTATTCATGAAGATCTAAGCGGTCCTGTCGAATCCTCCAACATGCCAGGGCTGGGATTCAATGAAGCCAAACCAGGAGGTAAATTTATCCGGATAGGAGTAGGGGTTCTGGAAAGGCCTGATGATAAACCCTTTGAGACTTTTAAAACCTATAAGATCCTGGATCATGGTGAATGGGAAGTTAAAAAAGGGGATGATTGGATCTCTTTTAAGCAAAGCCTTTCGAGTGATGTCGGATATGGGTTCATATACACAAAAAAAATCGAATTGAAACCTGATGAACCAGGTTTTAAAATAATCCATACATTAGAGAATAAAGGAGATAAAACCATTGAAACAGATCAGTATAATCACAATTTCTTTATAATAGACGGGGCTGGCTCAGGACCTTCTATAGAAGTTGAATTCCCCTATGCCATTTCAACCGATAATGATCTGAACGGAAAAATGAAGATTGATGGATCAATGTTGAAGTTCATCAGAGATTTTAAGAAGGGAGAATCTATTTGGATGGAATTAAAAGGCTATAGCAAAGATCTGGATGACCATCTTGTAACGGTAAGAAATGTTAAATCGGGTGCAGGCTTAAGATTCGGTATTGACAAGCCTTTGAGTAAAATGGTTTTCTGGGCCTGTCAGACTACGTATTGCCCTGAAAACTTTATCATATTAGAAGTGGAACCAGGTGCCACCGAAACCTGGACATCCGATTACACTTTATTTGCTGAATGATCATTGAAAAATCAGTATCAAAGATTATTTAAGGATTACAAACACCTGATTGAGAATAAGAGGGTTGGATTATTCTGCAACCAGGTATCTTTTGATTTTACGGAAGGTAAGTATTTGTTTCAGATGCTGTCGCCTGCTTCCAGATCAGTTTCTGTTCTTATACCTGAACACGGTCTGTTTGCAGAACTGCAGGATCAGGTACCTGTTGAAAATCTTAGCACTTATCGTGATCTTGATAAAACAGTAAGCTATGTATCCCTGTATATAAGTACACCAGATAAAACTGATCATATTGCTGAGAGCCTCGATGGTATTGACACCTTGATCATCGATATACAGGATATAGGTGTTCGGTATTATACCTTCCTGCCCACGATCGCTGAAGTGTTTAAAGTGCTGATAGATAAAGAATTGTCTGTTTCTGTTGTGGTGATTGACCGGCCAAATCCAGCTGGTCGCCAGGTCGAGGGAACTATTTTAAAAGAAGAATTTAGTTCTTTAATAGGCTTGACCGGATTACCACATCGATATGGTTTAACACTTGGTGAATTATGCATGTTTCTTAGGTCTCAGTACAACGGAGATTTTCCTCTTCAGATCATTAATAAGGAACCTGATAAAATGCCAGTGAATCCATCACCAAATATTCCAAATATCAATACTTGCAGGATATTTTCCGGTCAGTGTTTGTTGGAAGGAACGAACCTGAGTGAAGGCCGGGGCACGACCAGGCCATTTGAGATATTCGGAGCACCCTTTCTAGGTGACTTGCCTTCGGGATGGCTTGAAAAATGGAATGAAGAAAATACTGCAGCTGTTCTCAGGCCTATTCAGTTTGTTCCGACCTTTCATAAGCATAAAAACCAGTTATGCTATGGATTCCAATTACATCCTGGCGAAGAGATACATTCTTTGCTTTATAGTCTAAAAATGATTAGGTCCCTTAAAGATAATCTGAATGAAATGAAATGGCTTGAGGGGCCCTATGAAGCCGGCTCTGACAAACCGGCAATTAAGCTTCTGGTCGGGGATGGGGACCTTATCGAATATTTGAATGGGAGGGTGGAGGAAGAGACAATACTAAGCCGGATCCATGATCAGGAAAAGAAATGGATAGAAATGACCCAACCTTATTTATTATACGATGAGCCTTTGCTTCAGGTATACTGAGAGTTCTGTTTCAGGTATACTGAGAGTTCTGTTTCAGGTATCATGAAAGTTCCCGTTTCAGGTATACTGAGCGCCCCCGTTTCAGGTATTCTGAATGATATGAGTAC
>JAHEGY010000192.1 GCA_024644875.1 Cyclobacteriaceae bacterium | reverse complement strand
CGGAGAAAGTCAACTGGACCTCATCTATATCGCCAAGCGGGCGCGGCTATGGCATAGCTTGCGGGATAGATGCCGGCGCTTATGTGGCTCATATGGCTGAGGTTGAAGTGGATAAGGATACCGGGATTGTGCGGGTCAAAAAGGTGACATGCGCACAGGATATGGGACTCGTCATCAATCCGCAAGGAGCAACAATCCAGGTCGAAGGGTGCATCACAATGGGTCTGGGATATGCTTTATCAGAAGAAATTCAATTTGATGGCGGAAAAATAAATAACCGGAACTTTGATTCCTACACCATACCCAAATTTTCATGGACACCGGAAATTGTTACAGTGTTACTGGATCTGCCAGATGAACCGGCTCAGGGGGGCGGTGAACCCGCTATTATCTGTATGGGGGCTCTCATCGCCAACGCTGTATTTGATGCCACGGGAGCCAGATTGTATCAATTGCCTATGACCCCGGAAAGGGTCTTGAAAGCATTGTCTGAAATATGATGGAATTATACCCGGTTTTGTGTTATGCCTGCCGGATATTTTAAAATATAGATCTATTTGCTAATAACAAAAAAACAAAATTATGGCTGGTACTTTTAGGTTTACATTTGGACCCTGGAACATACATGAAGGCGCTGATGTTTTTGGCCCTCCTGTTCGTAAAACAATTGAATTTGAAAAGAAACTGGAGTTTTATAAAAAACTGGGATTTGATGGTGTTCAATTCCATGACGATGATGCTGTCCCGGAACTGGAAGGGAAAACTGCCGGTCAAATCATTAAGGAAGCTGAAGAATTAAAGAATAGGCTCGGTGATATGGGACTTACAGCCGAATTTGTTGCACCAAGGCTATGGGAAGATCCAAGGACAATTGACGGTGGATATACGTCAAACGATCCTGCCTGCCGAAAGTATGCTATGGAACGAACGAAGATCTCCATCGACATCACCAAAGCACTCGGAATTGACCTGCTCGTGCTATGGCTTGCAAGGGAAGGAACCTATATCAGGGAAGCAAAGGACAGTGTGGTAGCTACAGAACGTCTGGTCGAAGCCATAAACTCGATGCTGGATTATGATAATGATATAAGAATTTGTGTGGAACCAAAACCGAATGAGCCCATGGATCATGCTTATATACCCACGACAGGCCATGCTCTTGCCTTGGGCATGCTGACCACCGATCCCGACAGGGTAGGAGTAAATATCGAAAGTGCCCATGCGATACTGGCGGGACTTGATCCTTCGGATGAAATGGGCTTTGCATTAGCCCATGATAAACTTTGGACAGTGCATTTGAATGATCAGAATGGATTGAAATTCGATCAGGATAAGGCCTTTGGATCAGTAGATCTAAGAAGAGCATTTAACCAGGTCAGGATCCTGGATAAACATGATTACGGAAAGAATGGCGAATGGGTAGGGCTTGATGTAAAAGCCATGCGAACCCAGAAAGATGAGGTCGCCACAAAGCATCTTAGTAACAGCAAGGAGGTATTTGACCGCTTACTTGAAATATCAAGGGGGATTGACGAGTCATTCATGCAGAATTGTATTGATGACAGGGATTATGAAGAATTGGATCTCTACATCATGAAAACATTATTGGCATAATAAACGTGCCATAAATAACCATAAAACCTTCTAAACCCCTTTTATTCTCCTTTTGTATTCACCCAGTGCTTCCTCTAGCCGGTCATGAGCTGTTGTATCTCCCGGCACATTGTGGGATGGATGTATATACAATTTTACACCCCTGTCTGCAAGGATCTCAGCAACCGTGGTCACAGTCATCCACACCGCAGTTACAAATCCCATGGTAGAGACCGGGCCAACTTTATCAAAATGATTCTTTAAGGGAACTGAGGCATCAACCACGGGCACACAAGTATCTACCACAATATCTGCCAGGTCAAATAGTGTTTTGCCACTGCTATGCCGGCTTTTTTTGTCTTTAGCTTCTCCAGCTGAGCCGAATACAATCACTTTCATGCCCTTTTTCCTGGATTCAAGGGCGATATCTATATTCACGGCATTTATACCGGTATGTGAAAATAACCACATGGTATCTTTGGGATCAAAATTATGTCCTTTCATAATCTCATTACCATATCCTTCAACTCTTTCCAGGAAGACAAACTGCTGAACACTCATACCCCCTACTATATTCGTGAAAAAGGTAAGAGGAAGCTCTATCATAGGATGGAATCCTACAAAACCGCCAATCCTGGGGTACATTTCCTCAATAGGCAATGTGGCATGACCACATCCAAAGGTATGAACCCAACATCCTGCTTCTATGGAATCGGCCATTACGGTGGATGCTGCCTGAATATTCTCCATTTGCGTGTCTTCGATGTTACTCATAACATCCCTGGCATTATTTAACCATTGTTTAGCTAACATATTCTTTGTTTTTTTATTATTAATAATTAATGATATGATTCTATACTTTTTCCATTACAAGACGGGCGGCTCCATACAATTGAGCATTAACGCCTAACTTTCCACCCGCCAGCTTTACTTCCCGGATAGCGATCGGCTGGGCCCATTTTCTGGAACGTTCATAGATCTGATCCAGGAAATTCAGTCCGGGTCCAAATACGCCACCTCCGAAAATGATGATCTCCGGATTAAAAATACTCACCAGGTTAGCCACGCCTTTGGCCCAATATTCTATGGCACTATCTATGGCCATAAGAGCCAGTTCGTCCTTTTTTGCATGAGCGGTAAATATATCCTCAGCGTTAAGATTTGATACATCCAGGGAGGTGTCAGGATGTTTACCGTTAAAAATATCCGTTGCCAACCGTACCAGGCCATCACCGGAGGCATTATATTCAAAACATCCGTATTGTTTGTAACCTTCCGGGTAATGATGATCCAGTGCCAGCCATCCGATAGCCCCGGCAATATCACTGCTGCCACGTAAGACCCTGCCATCAATTAGTATTCCTGCTCCTATTCCGGTCCCGAATGCCAGGAATATCGCATTATTATAACCTTTGGCAGCACCTTGCCATACCTCTCCGCAAATACAACAGGCCCGGTCACTGTCAATGTGGAATGCTACCTCACTTCCCAGCTTGTCCTCAAGGTATGACTTTAAAGGAAAATGATCCCATCCCGGTATATTAGGTGCCCAGACAGTTCCATTTTTCTGGTTACTTATCCCTGGTACCGAAACACCCACACCACTTAGTAAATGTCCCGAGGGTAGCTTCTCCTTAAGACGAAGAATAATAGATAGTATAACACTACTGACTTTTTCGCCTTTAAGACCGGATATCCTATCCTTCGTTTTATATATGATCTTCCCATCCTCAGATATGATTGCACCTGCACATTTAGTACCACCAAGATCAATGGAAATGAATGTTTTTTGCATCAGATTAAAAAGTTAGTATGGTGTATTACAGGAATTCAAAAACCTGGATTATACATGCTCAAAGATAAAACATTTGATATTCTAAATGCTTCCAGATCTATCTAAATCCAGCTTATTTATTTTTTCCCGGGGTATACCCATTATCCGTAACTTGTTTTTACGCTGAGACTGTACTGAAAGGCTCTTTCCTTTAAATAAAAAATATGTCTTGATTAATTATTTATAATTTTTATATCATCCTGTATATTTGATCCGTATTAAAAAAGGCGGAATACTATATTTTCTGCCAATGTGTAAGCACTTTTTAAAATGTTGGCTTATAAGCATGAATTAAATATTGATGCAACCTTTTAGAAAGTATCTAGTCTTCTAGTAAAACAAATAACACATTATTTCAGATGCTAAAAAATTATCTTAAAATTACCTTCCGCAGTTTAATGAAGAATAAACTGTTCACTTTCATAAACATATTTGGTCTCGGAATAGCATTAGCCTGTTGTATTGTCGCCTATCTCAACTGGGACTACAACATGAAATTTGATACTCATCATATGAATTCAGAGAGGATTTACAGGATTAACTTTATCAGGATAACTAACGGTCAGCCCATAAAAAACGGGGATAGCCCGGCACCCTTAGGGGCGGCAATTGATGGCAGTATCAGTCAGATAGAGGAAGTGATGAGATATTACCCGGTAGGTGGAAATTTTAAAGTAGGGGATGAATTGTTCAGAACATGGGTCAGTGCAGTAGATCCAAATTTCTTTGACATATTCACTTTTAACATTATCTCAGGAAACAAGCAGGAACTCAGCAATAAAAGCAGGATCTTCATCAGTACGGATATTGTAGAGAAGCACTTTCCGGATAACACAGACCCTGTCGGGGAATTAATAACATATATAAACGGAGAAGAAAGGGTTGAGTTTATTGTAGGCGGTGTTTTTGAAAAGCAACCCCAGAACTCCAGTTTTTTTGCTGATGCATATGTGCATTATGATAATGTATTTGATGTAGCTGGCTGGGATAAAAATGATTGGGCGCAGTTTAACTGTACTTTTGTAACTGTAAATGATCCTGCTGATATTCCTGAAATTGAGAATCAATTGCAGGAGTATGTGGAGATCCAGAACCGGGCTAAAGAGGATTATAAGGTTGCGGAATATTACCTGGATCCTTTTGCCGGAATGGCTGTTCGTTCTGAAAGAGAGGATATCTGGAATCACTGGTTTAATCAAAGTCTACCAGTTGCAGCGGCCGTTGCACCAGGAATTATGGGGATACTTATCCTGTTAATAGCCTGTTTTAATTTTACCAATACTTCTATAGCTATCGCCAATAGAAGGATCAAAGAGATCGGCATAAGAAAAGTAATGGGCTCCAGCAGGAAACAACTCATAGCACAATTCCTCGGGGAAAACATCCTGCTCACATTTTTTGCATTGATACTAGCCCTATTAATATCTGTTATTCTGGTCCCCGCATATAGTGAGATGTGGCCATTTCTTGATATTAAGCTCGATCTTATAGAAAATGTTGAGTTACTTGGATTTTTGGTTTTCCTGCTTTTGGTAACAGGGGTAGTGGCTGGTAGCTATCCGGCCTTGTATGTGAGTGCCTTCCAGCCTTCCAGCATACTGCGTGGCACATTAAAATTTGGAGGCACAAATAGTTTTACGAGGATATTGCTTACCCTTCAATATGCAATATCTCTTGTAGCCATAGTTTCCGGATTTATTTTTGCACAAAATGCCGAATACCAGAAAAATTATGACATGGGTTTCGATATGAAGAGTGTAATATTTGCTTTTGTAGGAACCGAAAACAGGTATAATCAATTAAGAAATGAAATAGCCGGGAACCCACTGATCAAAGAGATAGCCGGATCGAGTCATAATGCCTCAACATCCTGGTATACTGATCCTATTAAATATGAATCGAACGAATTGGATGTAGCCATATTGGATATTGGTGACAACTATCTTAACGTTGTCGATGCAACAATTCTTGAAGGGCGGGATTTTATTCAGGATAGTCAGAATGATGTGGAGAATTCCGTTATTATCAATGAAGAACTTGTACGGATACTGGGATGGGAGAAACCCATCGGTCAACGGATAGTTTTAAAAGATACGACAGAATTATATGTTGTGGGTGTGGTCAAGGATATGTACATCGACGGGGAATTATGGGATCCGCTCGATCCGATGTTGATGCGGTATGTCCTTCCGGATAAATATCATTTCCTCTCCGTACAAACAGATGTGGAAAATATTACTGAGGTTCATGATTTCATGAAAAAGAGATGGAAAGCACTTTTTCCTGATGAATTGCATACTGTCAGGTATATGGACAGGACCCGAGCAGATTCTGCCGAAGTTAATAATAATATAAAGATCATATTTGTATTTCTCGGGATTGTCGCCACCATACTCTCTGCTATTGGTTTGTTCAGCCTGGTATCATTGAATGTGATTAAGAAA
>JAHEGY010000097.1 GCA_024644875.1 Cyclobacteriaceae bacterium | reverse complement strand
GTTTATGATGTTCGTCGAAACAGTTCAACTGATCTACAGGGAGATATTGATGTGGGTATGAGTCGAAGTATTAATGGGGGACAATCCTGGGAAAAAATGAAGATAATAATGGATTTAGGAGAGTGGGGGGGACTATCCGAAGAAGAAAATGGTATAGGTGATCCTTCCATACTTGTGGATAGAGAGACAAATACTGTTTGGGTTGCCGGTATCTGGGCCCACGGACATAAGAACAAAAGAAACTGGACAGAATCAAAACCGGGTCTGGATCCCATCAAAACGAGTCAATTGATGTTGGCTAACTCAACCGATGATGGGGAATCCTGGAATGATGCGGTCAATATTACAGCCCAGATAAAAAAGGAGGAATGGCAGCTGCTTTTGCAAGGACCGGGAAAAGGAATTACACTTTCCGACGGTACTTTAGTATTCCCGGCGCAATATAAAGATCATGATCATGTACCCTTTTCTACTATATTTTGGAGTAAGGATCATGGAAATAGTTGGAACATAGGCACAGGTGCAAAACCCAATACTACCGAATCTCAAGTGATTGAGCTGGATAATGGAGATCTGATGTTAAACATGAGAGATAACCGAAATAGGGAAGATAAATCTGATTTAAATGGCCGATCTGTTGCAATAACTTCTGACCTCGGCAAAACCTGGGCAGAAGATAATAATTCAAAAGGTGTCTTGATAGAACCAGTTTGTATGGCAAGTATTATAAAAGAAGATTTTGTGATTAATAACACTTCCCGAAATTTAGTACTTTTCAGTAATCCGGCTTCAAAATTTCAGAGAGAGAATATAAGTATAAGGCTAAGCTTTGATGATGGTCAAACCTGGCCAGAAGAGTATACCATCCTTTTGGATGAAGGAGTTGGGCGGGGTTATTCCTGTATGACTAAAATTGATGAACAGGCTATTGGGATATTATATGAAAGCAGCAGGGCTGATCTGGTTTTTCAAGTAGTAAATATCGAAGATATCATAAATTCAATTGAATGAATGTTTTGTACCTCACCATTAATCCTCTTTTTTGACTGAAAATATCCTTACTTTATGGGTCTTTCCCTTGAAGGCAATCCCTCCGATGGTATTGATCAAATAATCTCCAGGCTCTGAGATAAGTTCTACTATATTTTCAGAAACCAATAGCTCGGTATTAAATTCATTGCAGGCTTCCTGTATTCTTGAAGTAGTATTTAGAACATCACCGGAATAAATAATATCTCTTTTTAGAATCCCGATTTCGCCAACAGTAACCTTGCCACAATGAATGCCGGCTTTAAATTCCGGAACCAGGCCGTATTGTTTCAGAAATTTCTCACTCTGTTCACATACCTTTTTCTGGATTTCAAAAAAGCAATCAACAGATCTGTTTTTATACTTTTTGTTATTCAGATCCCAGGTAACTACAATCTCGTCTCCAACATATTGATATATCTCTCCATAGTAATTGATGATTGGATCCGTTATTACTGAATAGAAATCATTTAACAGGTTATAATACTTAACATGCCCTATTTTTTCAGCTATACTTGTTGAAGACTTCAAATCTAAAAACATGAATATCCTCTGTTCCTCTCTTGGATTGTAATACTTTCCTCTGATAAATTTCCATAAATTACCCGGTCCGAATTTGTCACTTATCTGAAGTATGAATTGGGTTGTGGAAATAATTATTAGCCAGATCAGAAGATTTTTTATCTGCCAGATAGCAAGTAGGTTACTCAATGTAGCTTTGAGAACATTAGTATTATAGAAAGGTAATTCTAAATTATTTGAAAAGACCATTAAGGAAATGCTAAAGGCAATTACTATATAAACCAATAGAAAGCCAATGGCAGTATATATAATGCCAAAATAAAAAGGCCTGTTCCTTGTCTTTTCGCTTACAGAAAAAATTAAAAATGGGCCACCCAGAATTCCAGCCAGTATACCGGCGTATATATTAATGAATACATTGAAACCAATATTGATTTTTTCGGCCGCTCCCGGTGCGTGAAGTCTGACTGCATAATATTCGTAAATAAAGAAGGCTATCGAAAGAATTGTCCAACTTATTATTATGCCAATAAGCCTTCTCATCCTGATCCTGAATAAAGCAGAAATGCGCATGTTACCTGGCCATTTGTAAATTATCGATGGTTTTGATTCATCGATAAATTAGTGAAATTATTAATAATTCCTGAGGTATTTAAGGAATATTCTCTGCCTGTGACGGTATTCCCTGAACTCTGGTTTAGGAATCAATAAAAATCATGTCACCGTTCAGTTCAGTATCATCAATCCTGGCGCCGATCTTTTTGTAGAACTCTATTGCTTTTGAATTCCAATTCGATACCTGCCACCGGACCCTGTTACATTTCTCTTTTCTTGCAATTTCAAAAACCTTATTCATAAGCTTTTTGCCAATTCCCTTTCCTCTGAATGAAGGTCTGACATACAGGTCATCAAGATATATTGACTTGCCCACCCAGGAATAATATAAAATAGAATAATTTGTATATCCAACTATTTGATTAAAAGCATCCCTTGCCACATATCCAAAAATGAAATCTTTTTGTTCTATCATTCTGTCTACCGTAACCGAAACTCTTTCCAGGGCATTCTGGAAATCTGCGAATTCCCGGATCATCCTGTATATTTCTTCAAAATCACTGGGTTGAATTTTTTCTATTTTTATATCCATGAAGTTTCAAATTAAAAAAAACAAAAAACCGGTAATAAGCTTAAGGCAAAATATCGTATTTTTAGTAATGGTGTTATGTTATTCAATTATTACAATTCTCATTTTGAACTTTATTTAGAGCTTCATCAAATTCAGTGATATACGTTTATGAAAGTAACTATGAAGAATATAATGATTTCAATAAAATACTTTTTATTTACTTCAGCAATTATTTTCGGTTGTAACCAGGTCGAAAAGAAGAAAAATCCAGAAACGGCCAATGCTGAGATCAGTATAGAAAAAGATACATCCTTGCCACAAAGTGAATCCCAAAGCATGATAAGTGAACCTCAAGGCATAACAACAGAACCCCAAAGCATGACATTTAAAATGAAACTTTGGCAGCAGGGGATTGATTTTTATGCCAGGGGAAATGAACCATCCTGGGCGATAGATATTGATATGGACGCGGGGATAAAGTTTTCACATTTGGATGGAACAGTCCTGGAAACCACCTCCCTTGAAGTTCATCAGGCAGCTGATGCAAAGATTACAAGATTCTCGGGTAGTGCAAAACCTGGTGATATTTTTGTAACTGTCACTGAGGAGGAATGTAATGATACCATGGCAGATCAAAAATTTCGAAATTCAGTTATTGTGGAGATAAAAAAAGAAGGCGAGGAAGCCAATACATTTAAAGGGTGTGGGGATTATGTGCCTGATTACCAGCTACACGATATTTGGGTACTAATTGAGGCAAATGGACAGGAGATTGAGGATGATATGCTCAATGATAAGGGCAACCCGACCTTTGAATTTTATGTAGAAGAGGGCCGGTTAAGTGGCTATGCAGGATGTAACAATTTGAATGGAAGCTTTTATCGTGCAGGAAAAGATGTCCTTCATTTTGATCCTTTAGCCATGACGCGTATGATGTGTCCTGAAATGAAATTGGAAGACCTCATTACCCAATCAGTATCGGGTAAAAGAATGAAATATGAGATAAAAGACCTCAATTTAACACTCCGGGGGTATGACGATACGGAGTTGATCTTTAAGAAGATCGATTAAATACTAAAAATCAGGTTATAGATATGCTTCTTGTCTTTGTAGACAAGAATGATCTTTTCATTGTCGAAATAACTTACCCTGAATTTCTGATTGTCTTCCTTTAGTATATTTGCATATACGAATACCAGATTTCCTAATTGTTCTGCCCTTACAAACTTTACAACTTCGCCTGGAAGGATCTTGACGGATATATCGGTACTATTCACACCCAGTTCATGGTGTTCAATTAGTCTAAAATCTGATTTTTTGTTCAAAAGATTCGAAAAGGTTCTGTAATCCGGTATTTTATTTGAATACGCTACTCCGCTAACCACACTAGAACTGTTACTTACCTGAGAACGTGTTGATGAATTCTGCTGTGTAATATATACGACGTTTCCTCCATTCATAGCCGTTTCAATTTTTAGTTTCATCATAGCTCTGTTTTCCATCTTTCCCACGCTACCAAATCCAGTCATTGCCTTGGCCTTTGCGCTAACGTCATCGAGTTGGTACAATCCACTTAATTGTCCTTCGGCTTGGATGACCGATACATATTCCCAGTCTAATCCATTAACAACCTGTCGATAGGAAGGCGCTTCGATAAATGTCTGGACTCTGCCTGATTTGAAGACAATTCTGTTCACGGACTCAATTTTTACCGTATTTAAAACATCCTCTCCTGGATAGTTGAATTTAACCCCCTCATCGCTGACTTCCTTAATATGGACTGGCAAGACATCAGTTTTAGTAAATATAGAATCAAGGGGCTCCTGAGCAAATACTTTCCCTGTTGATAGTAGCCAAATAAGAATTATCACTATGGTATTTTTCATTGGATCATCAAAATAAGTTTATACAATTCAGCGAAAATAGTAATTTCCATTAAAACTCTGAAATGGCATTTAAATCTTTTCGAGTCCCATCCAAAATAATTGCCAGATGGCAATCAAATAATCAATTCTTTGTTCTTTATTCATATCAAAACTTAATTACAGGTTTTTGGATGACTGTTTTACTCGTTTTTGACAAAGAATTTAAACCCCAATTAGTTTATGTCAGAAAAAAATATTGCGTTAGAACCTGCACAACGTTATCTTTAAGCAGTGCTTGATCATGATGGTTATTTTAAAAAATGTACTTCAGCCGTGGTTGAAAAACTAATCTAAATCATTAGAATAAATCGATTTTACTGTATTAATCTTTTAAATTATGAACCATAATCAATTTTCTTTTAATATATCCGGCTGGATACTCATTGTATTTATGGCATTTAGCCAATATTCATGCCATCCGGGAAAGACTGTATCTATAAAATATGATTCAACCAGTAATATTTTATCATATGCTGTAACAAGACTTGAAACCGCTCTTGAATCGTCTGGTTATAATATTCGTAAGGAAGATCTCAGATCAAAGGGCGATTCAAAAATAGTTCTTGAATATAATTCTTCTATGTCTGGTGAGCATTTGACTCTTGAAGAACCACTCTTAAATATGGTAAATGATGGATTTATGCTTTCAAATGTTAATGGCAGGGTAGAAATTAACGCGAAGAATGATCGTGGCTGTCTTTATGGGATAATGGATTTGGTTGAACAGTTATATCTGGATCCGGATCTGAACCATGTGGAGGATAACTATGAAAACCCTGCTCTTTCTTTCCGGGCTATAAAGTTCAATTTGCCATGGGCACCTTATCGGCCAGGACCTGCAACTGAAATTCATAAGGAAACCTGTAGGGACTTAAAATTCTGGGAGTCATTCCTTGATATGATGGTTGAAAACCGTTTTAATGCCTTATCTCTATGGAGTACCCATATATTTCCATACATGATCCGGGCAAATAACTACCCTGAAGCCACGCCTTTTGATGATAATGAACTAAAGGAATGGAAAAGTTTTTGGAAAACGCTGTTTCGAATGGCCAGGGACAGGGGAATCGAAACTTACCTGGTAAATTGGAATATCGTTGTTTCTGAAGCATTTGCTGACCATTATGGCGCCAATATCCATGATGACAGATCGGAACTGGTTAAAAGATATACCTCAGAATCGATTACACAATTAATTAATGAATATCAGGATCTGACAGGGCTGGGCGTTACACTCGCAGATTGGATGGGCAACTGGGGAGAGGATAAAATGACACCCTTGGAACGGGAAAAATGGATTGAAGATACTTTTGTTGAAGGAATGAGAAAAGCGGACAGGCATGTAAAATTCATTCACAGGGCAGTGCTGGCAGGTGATCCGAAAGAAATGCGAAAGGTAATAGATAAGGCTGGTCTTCCTGATAAAACGATCGTCGAGGTAAAATTTAACTGGTCACATGGACATTCGACACCAGATCTCTCAATTACCCATGCCAATCATGAAGGTACTATCATACGGGAATTCTGGGATCCAAACCCTTCAAATTATTTTATTGCATGGATGATCAGGAATGAAGATTTCTTTGTGCTCCGATGGGGGAATCCTGAATTTATAAGGAACCATGTTAAACGGAATAAACATAAATATGTTGACGGATATTTTATTGGTTCGGAGGGTTATATCCCCGCTGCAGATTACTCATCTATTGATCTGGAGAACAAGTCCTGGACCTACGCTTTTGAAAAACAATGGTTATTCTACAGTCTATGGGGCAGGTTATTGTATGATCCTGGCCAAACCGATGAATCACTAAACCAACTTTTTAAGATACGATATAAAAACGCTGATGCTTCCAAAATAATGGAAGCATATTCTTTAGCTTCAGAGGTTCCCCTGAAAATTGCATCATTCTATAAGGGGACCTGGGACTTTACCTTATATTCTGAAGGATTCCTGGCACCCTGGCCATATGGTTACGATGATGGAAAGTCACCTTTTATTTCGATTGAAGAACTGATATCTCATGAAACACTTGATAAGGATTATCTATCAATCAGTAATTATTGTAATATGATTATTAACAATAATGATATTGATCCTGGAAAAATTACCCCGGTTGAATTGGCAGATGATATATATGATAATTGCAAGACCGCTATCAATTTAATCAATGAGCTCAGACTGGCAGGAAATGAACCAGACCTGAAATCTGAACTGGACGACCTGGAAACCTGGTGCTATCTTGGATATTATTTTGCTGATAAAATTCGGGCAGGTGTTTCACTACAGTTATTTTCTGAGATAGGGGGTGAAGATAACAGAAAAGAATCATTGGATTATCTTGAAAAGTGTATTGATCATTGGGAAAAGATTGTACAACTTACTCAGGATCGCTATAAGCCAATGCCCTACGTTAGCTTCGGTCATCATGAGCCAAGATGGCCGGAGTTCACTGCTTTTCACTGGAAATTTTTTATCGACGAAGTGAAAGATGATCTGGAATTTGTTAAAAATCTGGCTGATCCTCAGATGCCTTAGATTTTAATAGCGGTATATTCCTTCTTACAATTCATTATTATTTTTTGTTTTACAAGTTTGTTAAAACTAATTTGAGAAGTTTTTGCTTTTATAATCCGCATTCATACTGGAAAATCAATACGGATTAGCAGAGTGAAGTACTGCATGATGAAAAACCAAAAAATCATATTGGCCATAATAGTGTTTTCTCAGTTTTGTTGTATCTCACTATGGTTTGCGGGCAATGCAGTAATGGATGACTTGTTGATAGAGTACAAGCTCGGCGAAAATGCGCTGGGGCATTTGACTTCTGCAGTTCAGTTTGGTTTTATTTCTGGCACATTGTTATTTGCTGTTCTGACCATTTCAGATAGGTTTTCTCCGTCGAAAGTCTTTTTCATTAGTGCTCTTCTGGGGGCCTTCTTTAATATACTCATGGTTTTTGAAGGGAATTCATATCTGAGTTTACTTATTTTACGCTTCCTGACAGGATTTTTTCTTGCAGGGATATATCCCGTAGGGATGAAAATTGCTGCTGATTATTTTCGTAAAGGTCTTGGTGTTTCACTGGGATTTCTGGTAGGAGCACTGGTTGTAGGGACAGCTTTCCCTCATGTCTTAAAGGGATTTAGTAGTGACATATCATGGCGTTCCGTGATCATAATAACTTCCATCCTATCATTTATTGGGGGTCTGGTCATAGTTGTTTTTATTAAGAACGGTCCGTTTAGAAAGCCCAGTCAACACTTTGAACCTTCAGTTTTCTTTCGGGTATTTAAAAACAACAAGTTTAGGTCCGCTGCATTCGGATATTTCGGACATATGTGGGAATTATATGCCTTTTGGGCTTTTACTCCCCTGCTTTTGATTACTTACCAGGATCTGCATCCGCTTACATCATTTAATATACCGCTGTTATCGTTTATCATAATATCTTCCGGCGGTATTGCATGTGTATTAGGAGGGTACATATCATTAAGATATGGAACCAGAAAAACAGCTTTTTCTGCGCTGATGCTATCATGTTTTTGTTGTTTGATCTCACCTATCATGCTTATTTTAGAAAATAGTGTAATATTTATTGCTTACCTTATTTTCTGGGGTATGGTTGTGATAGCTGATTCTCCTCTATTTTCAACGCTCGTTGCCAATAATGTAAATCATGAATCCAGGGGAACTGCATTAACCATTGTAAACAGCATAGGGTTCTCAATAACAATTATCAGCATTCAAATGTTAAACGTAATATCTCAGTTAATGATCCCGGAAATGATTTATATTTTTCTGGCCATAGGACCTCTTCTTGGTTTATTGGCATTAAACAACCGAAGACCAAAAACTATTTCAGGATCCTTTAATTAGTACAAGAATAGAACTAATATTAAAATGTAGCGCTTATATTCAAGCTCTTGATTTACAGATAATCAAATGATCCCAATTAAGAATATACGATCATGAATATTAATTAAATCACCGCTTGATATTTGTGGAATATTCAAAATGACATATTCAACAGGTAAATTAGAAATCTTGAAGCAAGTGACTACAACGATCGATCCCGGAATGCAGTTTAATTACCAATCCCCGGCGTAATTAAGAGATTCACCTGATTTCCATTTTAAATAATCAAATTTCAATCTAATTATCTGACGAATGTGAAGATAGTCGTGGGCCAACCAATTTGTTAAAAACAAATACACACTCATTGGTCCCAATTTTGGGTGCACATATGCATTTGCCCATTCAGGATCTTTAATCGATTTGAGCCATTCAACAGAATTTTCTCTTTCCTTAAGAAAACTGGACAATACCCGATCATAATTTTGTTCTTTATATTTTCTTGCTTCCACCCATACTAATGGATCAAATGAGGGTGGTGGCAAAGATGGATCTTCCATCACACATTTTACCCGGGTTCTGAAATCTTCCCTTTCTTCATCATATAAATGGCAAATCACTTCCAGTAAGCACCATTTTTCAGGATTTTGACTCCAATGAATACTTTCGCCAGGAATGTTGTTTAGTAATTCCCTGAAGACATTCTTATTTCGTTGTAACTCTTCAGTAATTTTCTTAGGAGACATAATTAATAGGTTTTATTTTTTATCAAAAAGAAATACGGGATGTATGGATGTTTATTTAAATGTAAATAATAGATATGATAATTATTTTAAATAATAAACATTTTTCCTACATTGAGGATTACAATTCATTTTATTGACATATAGCGATAGATGTATACATCTTTCAAGAGACATATCTGATATAAAAAGTTAATTACCAATTTATAACCATTAAACTATACCAAATGAGTAACGTTGATATCTTAAAAAAAGGCTACCAGTATTTTGCTGAAGGAAATATTGAAGGAGTCCTCACGCTTTTTGATCCCGAAATTGAATGGAATGAATGTAAAGGATTCCCCTTTATTGAAAATGAGGGAACTTACATTGGACATCAGGCAGTTGTCGAAAATATATTCGCACCAATTCCGGAACACTACGATGGTTTTAATATAAATATCGTAGATATCTTTGAAAGTGGGGACAAGGTTGTCATGGAGGGGTATTATATGGGTACCTGGAAAGCAACCGGGAAGAAATTTAAAGCGAATGCAGCCCATATCTGGACTGTGATAGATGGCAAGGCTACACGGTTTTTTCAGGCTGTGGATACAGCAACCATTATAAGTTAGCACCTGGCTATTTTACGTTTCTTTCCAAGGTTCCCTCTGTCGATTACTTTCTGAATGTATTGAGTCGCCAGGGGGACTTTACATGCAGTTCCTCCCATATTTACATTTACCTTTCCAATGTTGTTACCAATTCTGATGGCTTTAGCATTAAGTGCTTTGATATAAGACCCGGTTGCAATCACATATCCATTCATCGAATATCTAACCCTGTTTTGAGCACTATGGATTTCCCTATCAACACGATCAAGTAAGCCACTAAGTATTTCAATGTTCAACACATCATCTGGCTTTATCGAAACCAGGCTTGATAATGTTGCCCAACCTGCAGAAGCTATAAATTCCTGATCAAATTCAATCCATTCCATTGCCAATTCTGTACCGAATTTACTTTCAGCTGCAATCCAGGGCACTGTGTAATCGCTGATCATGTACCAATAAGCTCCTTCTACCCATTTTTGCAGGTCCTGTCTGGTCATGGCATTTTCATCAGCTATTAAGCCAGCAAGATACATGGCGTCTGAATTCCCAGTGTCATATTATTTAATATTTAATATTATATGTTAAAATTTTAAAACCCTTTTCAAAATCACGACTTTCTTTTAAATTAAGGAATAATGACTTTGAAGAAGATCCGAATAATCGGGTACCACCACCCAATATTATCGGATTTAGTTTGAGCTTGAGAACATCAATCAATTCATTGTCAAGTAACCATCCGGCAAACATTCCTCCTCCGCAGAGATAAATATCTGTGCCTTTTTGATCTTTTAATTCATATATAAACTTCAAGTCCGGGAAAACGAGCTCCCCATTATTGTTGTATCGAAGTTTTTTAAGTCATTAAGATAGTAGTCAACAATTGATGGCTCATGTATGAATTTATCAGATGATTTATTTGAATCTTCGATAAATCCGTCACTAGAAATCGCTACATAATATATTATCCGTCGCATATTCCTTTATAAATAACCCTGAATATAACAATTCGTTCTGAAATTCGGATATATTATCAATCGAAAGCTGCAAAATTGCACTATTCATATCTTAATACATCGACAGGATTTTTATAGGCTGCTTTAAAAGAATAAAAACTAATTGAGATCCAGGCAAATACCAATGCAATAATTCCGGCCATCGGAAAGAGCCACCAGGATATTGTTGCCTTATAGGGATAATTTTCACTCCATTTATAAAGAATTGACAGACTGAAGGGTGTTGCAATGATCATTGAGATTAGTATCCACTGGAAAAATTCCTTTGAAAGCATATAAAGAATATTCAGGGAGGTGGCTCCATTAACTTTTCGAATCCCAATTTCCTTCATTCGTAACTGAATTATTATTGCACTTATCCCAAACAACCCTAGAGATGCAATAAACACAGCTAAAAAGGTTAAGTATTTAGATAATTTAGATTGCAGGATCTCGTTCCTGTAGGCATTTCTGTACAGATCATCATCAAAGGAATAATCAAAAAGGTAATCCGGGTAAAGTTCATCCCAGGTTGCTTTCACTAACTGAAGACTCTCATTTCTATGAATGGAATCCACTTTTATAAGTATTGTACTATACCATATAGACTTTTGAAAGAGCACCAATGGTTTGACCTTTTCAAATAATGGTGACAGATTGAAATCTTTTACAACACCTATAATAGTCCCCCCCTGAAACATGGAATCAATCGAGAAATTAAGTTTGAATCGCCTTCCAATAACATCTTCAGGATCGGATAATCCAAGATGGCTTAATGCAGTCTCATTTAATATATACTCTTCTTTTTGAATATCAGTAGACTGTTCAGAGAAATCTTCACCGGCAATAATGGGTAAGCTATAAAAATCAATATAATTGTCTTCAACGGGAAAGACATAAATTGAAACGTCTTCATCATCAGGAATCCCATCCATATTTAAAGACATGGCATCCATTACATAACCTGATGGAGGCTCCATACTTGCAGTAATTTGCTTGATATTATGATAAGCTTCCAATCGGGTTTTAAATTCGGAATATTTTTCTCTCATCTTCCAGTTCAGTTCTTTTAGAACGATTACTGATTCCTGTTCGAAACCCATTCTGTTTTGCCAGAGATACTGTTGCTGCAGGTGAATATAATATGCACAGACGATCAAAATGATAGATGTTGTGAACTGGAGAATCACTAAAATTTTTCTAAATCCCGTATTGCCCTTTTTCAGTAAATAAGAATCATCAATTTTAGCACCTTTCAGTGTGATATTACTATACCATTGTCTTTTTACAATGAGGGAAGGAGGAATTAGGCTAATAATTAAAGCAATACATAATATAGAAAATTGGACAATAGATAGAAATAGGATATTAATGTCTTCATAAATATAAAGCGATCCAAATGGTTTCATAAAATAAACAATTATCAGACTAATCGAACAGGCCAGAATTATTTGTATTGTTATTTCAAAAAATATGCCTTTGGCCAATTCTAATATGTCTGAGCCAAGTATCTTTTTAATGATAAGAATGTTGTTTCGTTTCAGTTGTAGAATTAGATTAAGATTTAAAAAATTGATAAGGGTTATTAACAGGACAGCGATCCCGATTGATGAAAATAACCATACAACCTTAATGTCTCCATTTGTTTCAATTTCCCTGTCCTTTTTTGAATGAAGATGAATATCTGTGATTTTTTGCAGGTGGATATCTGTAGTGTTTCTGACCTCTTCACTGAAATGCCGATTAGCATATTCAGGAAATTGTTGAATAATATCCGCCGCCTTTGATCCAGCTGACAATTCTAAATAGGTATAGGCCCAGCCTTCAAAGTTATCGGGATCAGGAAGGGAAATAAGAATTTCGGGATGTATATGACTTGTCTTTGGAAAATCCATAAACACTCCAACAACTCTGAAATCCATGAATTCAGTGTCGAATGCACCTGATAATTCAATAATGGAATCCATCAGTACTGTATTTTCAAAATAAGTATTATATATACTTTCCGAAATCAATACCATATTCGGTTCCTCAAATGCAGGATCATTATTACCCTTTATTACCGTTATATCAAAAATCTCAAGGGTTTCCTTATTACACCGGTAAACCTGCTCGGCATTGAATTTAATTTCATTCATTTTTACAGCTGTTCTCCGAAGTGGAGCCAGAAGGGCTATTTTATTAATGTCGGAAAAATAATTGTGTATCTGTCTGGTCCATGGTTGCCAGCATCTTGCAAAATGACTATGGTAGCCATTCGAATTATTAACTTCTACCGTCAATCTATATTTTTTTTTGTGGTTCCTGATATGCCTGTCATAATTTAATTGAGTTATTACCCAAATGGATATTAAAAGCACACAGGTAAATCCAATAGTCAAGCCACCAATATTGATCAATGAAAAAAAACGATTGTTCCATAGGAACCTGAATGAGGATTTTAAATGTCGCATATCCGGCATTTGATACTAGATAATTGTAAATATCTAATATTTGATAGGATAGATGAAAAAAATTCTCTTAATAAATGTTAATAATTTGATAGCATATGTGTAAAACAATACAATCAATAAAGGCCGATTATTCATACTTTATCGAATCAATCGGATTTTTAACAGAGCATTGTATTACCCGAAAAATGATACCAGATAAGGAGATTAAAATAATTATAATTATTGGAATCAGAAATATCTTAATTCCAATGGTGCTTTTGTATGCATAATTTCCAAGCCAAAGGGAAGATAGAAGATACCCTAAGGGAGCGGCTATGATAATAGCAACCAGAATCCATTTAAAAAATATGTTTAGAAGGTGTTGAATCAGGTTCCTGACGCTTGCGCCATGTACTTTCCTGATCCCTATTTCATTTGTTTTTTGATCCAAAACAAGGAAGGCAAGTCCGGAGAAACCAAGGGAGGAAACCGCGATAATCATTAAAGCGATAATTTTATTATAAGATAATAATCTGTTTTCTGACTGGTAGATGTTCTGATAGGAATCAAATTCATATGCATAATCAAAAGGGTCTTCAGGCAGATGTCTTTTCCACACCTTTCTTACCTCCTTAACAAGATCTTGTGAAAACCCGTTTTCACTTCTTATAAGGAATGTCCTAAAGTAATAAGGTAAAATGTCAAATGCCATTGGTTTAATCGTTTCATGAAGTGATTTGAAGTTAAAATCTTTTACAATTCCAATGATTGGCCCTGTTTTACCATATAAAGTAAAATCTCTGTTAATCGCCTCACTGGTTGTTAATCCCATTGATTTGATGGCCGTTTCATTAAGAATATATCTCGCTTGATTTCCTTTTGTTATGTCATTTTCATTAAACTCGGTAAAATCGCGCCCCTCTATTATTGGGACTCCAATAGTCTCAAAGTAGTTAAAAAAGATTGAATTCCATTGTACATAAACCTCATGACCTGCTTCCTGGCCATCCCATTCGGCTAATCCTGCAGAAGTACCAATTATGGAAGGGGAACTGCATGAAAGACTTGCGTTTTTGATCCCATTTATACGCTTTATTTCATTAATAAGTTGTTCGGAAATATTAAACAATTTATCTCTTGATTCATCATATAATCCAATCGAAATAAGATTTTCCCTGTCGAATCCAGGATTCTTTGAAATCATATACTTTAGCTGATTGTTTATAGTACCTGAATATATGAGGAGAATGATTCCGATTGAAAACTGAATAATTATTAGTGATTTTAAGATCTTCAGATTTGATACTTTTCTGGAGGCATGTTTTTTGAAAATAGCAAGTGGATCCGTATTTGAAAGAAGAATGGCCGGGTATAATCCGTTTATAATTCCAATCAACAATGTTAGCAGAAATGATGTCGTGAATATTGGTCCTGAGTATTCTTTTAATAAGGAAATATCTATATCCAAAAACTGATTGATTCCCGGCGTAAGCAATTCAACTATTACAACACTGATTACCCAAGCCAATATGGTTAGAAATATAGATTCCAAAAGTATTCCTGCAATAATTAGGAATTTTGATGAACCGTATATTAATCGAATACCCGTCGATTTGATCCTTTGTGCAGAGAGCCCGACTGTCAGTATTATATAATTCAAGCAGACAATCATAAGGAGTAAAAAAGCTGTGATTGCGAATGTTAGTAATGTGGATTGAGATATTGTTGGGGCATTATTATATCTGATATCTGGTTCAAGATGAATATCGAGGATTGGCTGTACAATGAGTTCGTCATTTTTGTATTCGGAAAATTCTGCTTTCAAATATCGTATCTTGGAATTTAGGGAAGTAATATCTGCTTTTGGCAGGGTTTCAATATAGGTTTCGACTTCTGCAAACCTGTACCATTTTTCGGGAAATACTTCAGCTCCTCTTGATATGGCCAAAGATATGGGGAGTAATATGTTAAAGTTGAAATGCAAATTCAGAGGTAAATTTTCAATTACTCCGATAACCGTGAAATTATGCCCCCCTGCTACACTCAGAATTTTACCAATAGGATTGTCAGATCCAAAGTATTTTATAGCGATCGACTCGGATATTATGACGCCATTGTTCAGATTTATTGGTTTCTGACCATAAATGTATGGAAAATTAAAAATCTGTAAAAAGGTACTGTCTACAAACAGGACTCTTTTTTCAACGAATGTATCTTTTTCCGTTTGAATAACCATATCAGGCCCATAATGAACCCTTGAAGCATGAATTATTTCAGGAAATCTATCTGAAAGAATCCCTGCCAGTGCTCCGGGAGTAGGTGATATCAATTCACTCTCGTCTGCATCGACAATTCTCTGGACTATACGATAAATATTCTTATTGTTTTCAATATTTTGATCAAAACTTAAATGAAATTGGATCCAGAATAAGATAACTATAACGACAGCTAAGCCCAGAGAAAGTCCAAATACATTTATCAAAGTATAGGCCTTTTGCTTTTGAAAATTGCGAAGGAATATTTTAAAAAGGTTATTTAACATGATCTGACAAGTCTCAAAATCCGGCTAAATTTTATATATTTAACTTGCTTATTCTCTAATATTTCTCCCAAAACACATACAGAATATTTTTACTCATATCTCAGGCTATTTATTGGATTTTTTCTAGCTGCCATTACAGAATGATAAAGTATAGTTAATATCGAAATGGATATCATTGAACCTGTAATTAAAAACAGGAAATAAGTATTTATACCTGTTTTGACCGTAAAGAAATTTAAGACTCCTTTCATGAGCAAAACGGCTAATGGAAGAGAAATTATACAAGCCCAGAGCACCAATCTGACATATTGCTTTGTTAATAGAAATATTATGGTATAGACGCTCGCACCAAAGGCTTTCCTAATTCCTATTTCTTTTGTTTTTCTCTGTGTTGTATACATCGCTAAACCAAATAATCCCATACAGGAAATCAGTATTCCAAATCCGCATAGGTAAAGTAAAATTTGAAGCAAGGGTTCCACCGACTTGAAATATGGATATTCATACTCCTCAAGAAATGAATAGGTAAAAGGATAATTTGGATTATGTTTCTCAAAAATATTCTTTAACCTGACTAATTGGTCGGATTTGAAATTAGGTATGATTTTTATAAACACAAAATGCTGGACACTTTCATAAGGTATTATCATTGCACTGCCTCCAATATCAATCGGCATGAATTTATAATCTTCAACAACACCAATTATTTTTTTATCCATATCCCAGAGTCTGAATTTTTGACCTATTGGGTTTTCTTCATAGCCTAAAATCCTTATTATCTCTTCATTAACGATTATTCCCTCATCATTATCTGCAGGAGTATCTTTTGAATAAAACCGACCATGCACCATGTTCAGGTCGAGTACCTGATCCATATCATCTCCAACCCACATGATCCTGGCA
Organism: Cyclobacteriaceae bacterium; assembly: GCA_024644875.1. GTDB lineage: Bacteria > Bacteroidota > Bacteroidia > Cytophagales > Cyclobacteriaceae > JAGTVG01. The sequence goes on along the minus strand of JAHEGY010000097.1, from coordinate 2,190 downwards.
ATAATGTTATGTTCTTCATCCGTTTTGCCCCAGTTTATGTCTCCCATCTCAACATTAGTAGGAATTGCAGAGCCTGTTGAAACCTGAAGTACAGTGCTTTCATTCAATAAATCCTGCTTAATTTCATCATATTTCTGCCATATCATTCCTCTTGTAGGTATATAGATAATATTGTCTCTGGTTATTCCGAAATCTGCTTTTTGCAGATACATGAATTGTTTATATAAAACCAATGTGCTAACAATAAAAAACAGGGTTATGGCAAACTGGACTACAACCAGGATCTTCCTTAACCTGCTACCCTTATGCCCTGAAAATTGCATATCTTTCATTACAATTGCGGGCTTTATCCTGGATAATATAAAGGCAGGATACAAGCCGGATAAGATTCCGGTGAATGCCAGGATAATAAGCAGTAGAAGCCATAGAATGGGATCACTAAAGTTTAATCTGATATCTGAATCAAAGGAATGGTTGATTATAGGCAGAATTAATTCAATTAATAGTATTGATAAATGAATTGCTACAAGAGCAATCATGAAACTTTCTACCATAAATTGAACTATAAGTTGTTTTCTACTGGCTCCACCTGTTTTTCTAACTCCTATTTCTTTTGCTCTTTCAAAAGATTTGGCTGTAGATAGGTTTATATAATTTATGCACGCTATAATCAAGATCCCGATTCCAATACTGAACAATATGTATAATCCGATGTAATTCATCGATTCACCAAATAGAAATGCTTCTTTTACGTGGCTTATATACCTGTTTAATTCAAGTTGTTCATCATAATGTTGTGCATCAAGCAATTCATTCAAGGAAAGGTTTACTTGCTCTTTGCTTTCCTCGTCATCCAATAAGAAATATGTAAAGAAATTTGTTCCTCCAAATCCGTCGAGAGAATATCCGAACGTTCTCATAATATTAAATGGAACGATGTAAGAGAATTCCATACTGGAGTTTTTAGGTACATCTTCAATAATACCAGTTACTTCCAGATGAAATTCTTCATTGAGTATTACTCTTTTCCCTATTGGATGCTCTTCCTTAAACAGTTTTTTTGATAGTGATTCAGTTAAAACTATAAAATGATTTCCTTTATAGGCAAATTCGGGATTACCCTCCAGCATCGGAAAGGAGAATAAATCTGTGAAACTGGAATCAACAGCAACGCCCTGTTTTTCAACCAGGGATATTGGTCGGATATCGGTACTGTCATTAAAATATGCCAGGAGAAGATTTCTGGTGTACCCAAGTCTTACAAAAGCTTTGATCTGAGGGTAACTTTCTTTCAGAAATGGTCCGATTGCTGCGCCGCACCGGTCCGTTTGATAAGTGCCGCTTTCAAGTTCTACATCCTGCTGAAATATATATAGATTATTATAGTTCTCATGAAATGTATCAGTCCTGTATACATCATAAACCATTAACAACATGATCAAGGAACATGTCATCCCCAAAGAAAGCCCAAGAATATTTATGGTGCTGAATCCTTTATGCCTGATTAAGTTTCTTAGCGCAATTTTGAGGTTATATCTTAACATATATAAAAAATTCCTATTGTATTAAGTCTATTCAATTGATATGCCAAATAATAAGCAATTGATTATCAGCAATATATGTCATGAATTTATAAGGGGTTGTTGGAATTTCCGACAAGAGTGTACGAATATGCCTGTATTTGCCAATTAACCAATAATGATGAATAATGTTTATTGATATATTCTTAATCTAAATTTAGATAGAATACACTATTTCAATGTTACCTGAAAATAAATCCTTTCTTTAGAGGATCAGCAGGATCGAAGCAAAATGCATGCTTTCCAGTAATGTGTGCTGTTCCGCTCACTTCCGGGATAACCGCATCAAATGGACCATAAGTTGTCAATTCCAGAATTTTTACATCCATAGTACTACCTAAAATACTTTCAATTCTAATGGATTCCTGAACTTTTAGATCCTTCCTTAAAGATAATTGTGCAGCCCGGGCACTTACACCCGAACCTGTTGATGATCTGTCTACCTCGCCGTTGGCAAAAATGCAGACATTCCGGCTATGGATTTCCAGATCATGTATTGGAGGCCCAACAAAGATTGTCCCGTAGAGGAAGCTTAAGTCCTCTTCAAACGGGTGTTTTATCTCATACGTATTAGCTATAGCTTGTTTGATTTTACGTCCAATTTTAATCA
>JAHEGY010000020.1 GCA_024644875.1 Cyclobacteriaceae bacterium | reverse complement strand
CTCGTTCTGACCATATATCCCTTTTTAACAAACTCCTGTATCTTCCCGAAGGATATAAATGGATTATTCAGGATCATGAAAGCTGCTTCTGGTTTACCTTCTTTTGAATTGATAAACATTATCCGGCCACTTAAAGATGGATGATCCTGGAGATATAATTTGTTTATACTTTCTCCTGCATCGAGCATAAAAAGTAATTTCCCTCTCGCATCATCAAGCAAAGGCCATCCAGTTTGAGTAACAGCCTCTTCAAGCGTAGGATACGAAGATCTCACGAGATCCGGATGGATCAATTTATTCCATCCCAATACTGATAATATCTCATTGTCGACTGAATCAAGTGCGGCTATACTGAAAGGTAAGGGCGTTTGAAATCCCGGTCTGTCAATAACTTCATCCTTGAGGTTCATGGTAATGATTATTGGGATGTGGCCAGGATGATTATTCGACCATTCTCTAATCTCAGATAATGCTTCTGAGAAAAGATAATAATGGCTGCGGAAATCAATGTCCTGTACATGAAATACTTTCATCCCCGGTGTATTCATTTTCAGTGTATCATAGGATGATGCATTTTGTATTACCAGCAGGCCAAGTGGTCTATTGTACCTCCCCCCTTGTGGATCATGGAAAATATCGATCTCCAGGTTTCGCATTCCTAGGTCAAGCTGATCCCTGATGGGCAGATGCTCATATTCCAGGGATATGGCAAGATTCGAATCTTCCTGGTACAAAATCTTCATGAGTTCCTGATCAATCGCCTTTTTATAGCTGTTATGGCTGCCTACGATCTGGATATCATTCAGACGAAGATTAGATGTGTCATGAGGACTACATCCAAAATTCAGAAACATAAAAGTCATCGATATCAGAAAGATATAATAAAGGCAATATTTGTATATCATTTTAAACAATAAGTTTACTATCATTACTATAACAATTTAATTATAAGCAATATATAAAAATCATGAGATCCTAAATACCCAGGCAAAATCGCAAGGTGGATTTTTCCCATTCGATGAAGGCGTCAGATCCGGTTCCTTTTTAAGAGCATATTATTAGTCTGGGGATTTATTAGTTCAATTCTGATGTCTCTTCTACCGGATTGTTCTAATGGATTAATCAGAAGATATCCCGCTTTTGAGTTTTGAATAGTCTCAATTGTGATCTGATCAGCATCAGGCTCTACCTTGATCTTATCATCCGAAATTCTATCCAGATTTGGAATATAAAATCTTGTGGGGCTTAAAATTTCTGGTGTCTCTACCCAAGAGCATTCGAAAATCCCGTTATTCCTGTTATAATTATACGAGATTAAAGAGCCTGATATTTCAGACGGATAGGGCCTGATAATGCTATTGTTAAAATAAGGATATTGATCAATATCTTTATAATAGGCCCAATAGGTATTGCTGAAATTCAATTTTTCAACTAGTCCGACAGCATGGGCCGCTGTTTCAACCATTTTGGAACTCTTAGAATGATAAGCCCCCCATTCACCGAGTAATACGGGCATATTCAGACGTTTTGAAGTTTCTGAGATCCTCGAATAAATAAATTCAACCCTTTCATAACTTGGATTTTCAACTTCTTTGGTATCGGTAAGAAGATCATACCCATGGGCTGCATATGCCTGCAGGGGATCCGGATTGCCGTGCATATCTAAAAGAGGCCTTAAAGCGCTTCGCACTCCTGTATTATTGAAATAACCATGTTCGAGGAAAATAATATGGTTATTATTCACTTCTCTGATGGCATTTCTTGTTTTCTGATAAAACTCGCTTAATGTTGTGCTCTCAAATGGGGCATTGACTTCGTAAATTGCATCTATTACCCGGCTGTATTTATCAGCTTCAGCTATTAATTTCAAAGCTTCCAGTCTTGATTCCTCACTGGTCCAGATGGCCATGAGTTCGTCAGCTCCTGGTGGTTGCTCGCCAGTTGATTCTGCTACAACCATAGCATAAGCTTCAAGTAGCTTCGGCATAATAGTATTGGCTTCAGAACCCATAAAAGGTTCATTCATAATGTCAAAACCTATGACTGCAGAATTATCCTTGTATCTTTCAGCAATATGTTTCCAGAGTGCGATATAATGATCCTGAATACCTGTTCCATCCGATGCCGGCGTATTGTTCCAGAAATTATCAAATGCATGCTGTACAGCGGGGCTGATCAAATAAGCATCACTCCAGATATCTCCCATATGATGTGGCTGATCATCCGTTATGGTGGCCCATGAAGGTGCCCCATCACTGAATTCTACACTGTAAAGATCCTGGTGCATATCCAGCATAATATATAAATCATTATCCCCAGCCCACTGGATCATCTCATCAATTTTACCAAGGTATTCCTGATTATATATTCCAGGTTGCGGTTCCAGGCCATCCCAGATTATACCCAACCTGATAACATTGAATCCCCAGGACTTGAATTTTGCCATTTCTTCTGGCGTAATATGACCCACATAATCGGATTCCGGATTCTTATTAACCACGTTTATTCCATGCAAGATGAGATCACGCCCATAGGGATCTTTAAAATTCCGGCCTTCAACATATACAAAATCTGACAGTTTATTCTCTGCATCTGTATATGTGTCTGTACTTTGGCACATCTCGAAACTAAGAGCCAGACAGCCAATCAAAACGATAAGGATGGTATTTTTAATTGCTTTTTTCATAAAAAATCAGTTTATAGATTTAAACTCATGAATTGCAAAATTAAATTAAAAAAATCCTTCATATTTTTTTATGGGATAAAATGGCCAATAATGGGATAAATGAGGTGGTCCTTCCGTAAATCCACGACTTTGAAGCAAGTGTCTCTATTATGAAACAAGACATCATAATGGGATAAAAGGGATTTAAATGAATTAGAAATTTTTTAATGTTGGTTGTGTAGAAATGGAAATCGCATTAAAGATCTTAGGTTCTGAAATAAATTTAAATTTACATGATCAGATAAAAAAATGGCGAAAACCACCGGAATTCGCCACTTGTTTATTTATTCAAATTATCTCTATTCAAGAATTTCGAGTACAACATCCACGTCAAGAAGTTGAATCGATGATAAATAGTTGTCCGGATGAAAATCAGTTGGAGTCATATACTGAGCAACATTACCGGTAACAGCCGAGAAAGTTCTAGGCACACCACTTGGTGCCTCCCAGCTTGGATCCAACGGATCAGTGAAATCCTCAATAACAGCATTGCCTATGGCAACAGTGACCGGGACACCTTGTAAAGTTAGTTCCATAGTCCATACAAATCCACCATCACTATAAGAGATGGATGATGTACCCAGATCTACGGTAGTCCCGGGTTCATTATTGACTGTATCCCTGCATACGGTACTTAATGACAAATCATTGTTTACAATGACTAATAATGTATCACCGCTCTCCGCTTCATTGGTCTGGGCAGCACAGGCATCATCACCCGGCACCTGCATCAGGAAGTACTGAACTGTTGGAAAAACAAAATACGTTGGCAACATGGGATCTGCCAGGTTAATGTTTGGCCAGTCAGCAGGCCAGCCAGTAGGGATCGGAATCTCATCAGGCAGAGCTTCCTGGCCAGGCAGTAAATTGAGATTGTACAATACTACATCAGCTGTATTATTCATCCAGTATTTCCAGATAAGGTTTTTACCGGCAAGGTCAAAGTCTGCGTTAACTATTATCGTGATCTCAGCTGTACCATTTGATGTACCGCCCTCATTGCTTGATTGCACAGATACAGTATAAGAACCTGTTGTAGACTCAGCACCTACAGTCAACTCACCGGTATTAGCATTAATAGTAACAAAATCCGCTTCGCCATCATCGATAATTGACCATGTGGCTGGATCCATACCTGTCGTCGCAGGAGCAATTGTTGTGGTTTCACCTACTTCAGTATCTGTGTCGGCATATGTGAAATCCACCTTTTCAATTGGATTTTCCGGTTCTCCCTCATCATCGGAACAGGAATAGATCATTACCAGGCCAGTAACTGCCATCGCAGTAAAAGCCCATTTTGTGAAACTAATAAATTTGTTCATTGTGTTTAATTTAATTGTTAAAAATTCTCCTATGAATATATTAGGTTATAATTTATTATCTTTTTACATCCCACCATACCCGGCTCTTCAATTCATCTCCTCCAACCAGGTTATTTATTGCTTTCTGCACATTTTCAGTATTTCTCTGTTTTTCACTCAGTGGGTATATCAATCGTGAAGGCAGTTCACCATCCGTATCCCCCCTATCCGTTGTAATACCATCCCTTTCCGGAATATGCGGATATCCTGTTCTTCTCATCATGGAATAGGCTTCAGCGGTATTCGGAATGAAAGAAAGCCACATTTGCTCACAAATCTGTTCAAATTGTTCTTCCTGGGTGCCTGACAAGGTAGCCGTTTCGGTTGCCAGATAAGCTGTTATATCCTCAGGGGCAACCCCTACTCTTTGCATGGCAAGTTGTATTCCATTTCTGTAATGCGTATTAGCATCTGTTCCTCCAAGATTAAAAAGCGCACACTCAGCTTGTAAAAAAGTAATTTCAGCGGCAGTCATCAGGTAAGTCGGAGCACCTTTACCAACCAGATGTTCACCTGGGAAAGAATGTTCAAGTTGAATTTCCTCACTAAACACTTCTTCAACCAGTCCATTTTGAAATCCTTTATAGGTGCTGTCACTCAATTGGGTGGCATAAACTGGAAGTCTTGGATCATTGGTTGTTTCTAATTGAGAAACAACACGGTCACTGATCCTGAAATTATAATACGAAAAGCTTCCATACCAGGGACTGAATAACTGGCTATTGTCTCCATCAATCCCCCACTGAACTGCATTGTGATCATTGGAAGCTAATAAGGTTTCCTGTAAACATTCAGTAATTATACCAGCAGCTGTGGATGATTCTACATGTCGCATTCTCATGGCCAATCTCAATCTCAGTGAATTAGCGAACCTGAGCCAAAGATCCGGATCATCATTGTATATAGGATCCTGCCCGATCAAACCAACCGTACCATCAGCTTGCTTCAGGGTTTCTATGTCCATGCGGAGCCTTTCAATCATGTCGAGGTAAATAGTCTCCTGACTGTCATAGACAGGCTTCATCTCGCCGACAACACCCAGTCCCCCGTTAAAATAGGGAATATCCCCGAAGGCATCTGTTAGTTTCGAATAAGATAGAACGGCCATTATATCAGCAACAGCATATTGAAACGCATTCTCTTTTACCATACCCGGCCCTGTAAGTAACAATATTTCGTTATAATATCTGATCAGATCCTGATAAACTGTGTTGTACAAGGATTCGTAGGTGCTACCGGAAAGATCCTGCTGATATTGATCAATAAACCGCTCAACAAAAACACCGGTAAATATATGTCCCATCTGGCCGGCTGTCTGGTAATCATAAGGTGTTATACCACTTCTGAACTGGGCTCTTGCGGCTGTTGCAAAAAGATGCGCGGGATCAACATCCGAAATCCCATTGGGATTCGTATTTACCTCTATGAATCTATCGTTACAAGCATTAAAGATTAATGCAAATATAAGACCGGTAATTATTGAAGTATTCTTCATTATTGTACTTCTAATTAAAAACTTCATTTTCATATTTAAAAGCCAACTCTTAAATTAAATCCTATAGACCTCGTGGAAGGCAGGGTACTTTGTTCTATGCCATTCCCGGTATTTCCGCTGCTGTAACCGGCTTCCGGATCAATATGATCAGCCGGTTTATAGAAGAAATATAAGTTCCTCCCGGTTATGGCCAATGTAAGATTGGTCATTTTCCATTTTGATACCAGCTTATGCGGGAAAGTGTAACTCAACATGGCTTCCCTGATCCGGATACTGGATGCATCAAGCACGGACCCGGTAATGACGCGGTCTTTGTATGGGAGATATCCCCTGTAGGCCGGATCCTCCAATGGTGTTGTATTTGGTTCGCCAGAATCTTCCATGACTCCTTCGAAAATATATCCACCAGGCTCCACACCCGGGATCGGAAATCCATTTTCATGGGTTGCAAACCATTCTTCCCTGCCTTCAAGTGTTTCCGTGTCCGTCCCCCACAACATTTTATAGGTTTTTCCGAAGGAATAAATTTCAGCCCCCATCGTTCCGTCAATAAGGAAACTCAAGGTAAATCCTTTATAACTGAATGTATTCCTGAATCCGAATATATAGTCCGGATTGACACTTCCATGGGATATCAGACTATCCCCTTGCATTGGCCAGCCCCTTGAATCAATAAGCATGTTCCCATTGGCATCTCTTTTCCAATCATATCCATAAATCAAACCATATTCTTCCCCAGGCCTTGCCTCAATAGTGGCATGCCATGCAGAATTCAGGATGATTGAGTTCAGATCAGGATGTATACTTTTAACTTCGGAATTATTCTTGGTATACATTAGTGTTGCATCCCAGTTGAATCCCGAAGGTTTGCTGATCACCACTGCATCCAGCTGAAGTTCGATTCCTCTGTTCTCAACCTCTCCTGAATTAAGCACTTTGGACGAATAAGATGTGGAAGTGGGTATGGGAACAGACATGATCTGGTTCTTAGCCAGGCTGTAATAATAGGTCAGGTTTAAAAGTAACCTGTTATTGATAAATCCAAGGTCAGTTCCGACTTCCCATGTATTATTAATCTCAGGCAGGAGGTCAGGTGTTTTCAGTTCACCCGGGATGCTCACCATACTATAGGGAAGCGGTGATTGAATCACATTATAAACATTCTCCAATCTATAGGGACTGGTATCATTCCCGGTCTGGGCAACTGATCCTCTAAGTTTACCGCTAGAAAACCAATTTGGAAGACTAAAGGTATTGGTGAACAACCAGCTTAAATTCAGGGAATAGTAAGGAAATTGATTGTTATCAGATGGCAGTGATGACGACCAGTCACTTCGGTAGGTAAGATCAAAGTACAAAGCATCCTTAAAAGAGACATTCCCCAGGGCGTATAAAGAAGCTACTTCATATCGGGAACTGTATTCATTGGTATAGAATTCACTAAGGTTGGAAATGTGATAATACCCTGGAATCTGTAATCCGGAACCCCATTGACTGATGTTTGTATAATTATCAATACGATAGTTGCCACCTAAGCTAACTCCATAGCTAAATTGTCCGGCACTATTATCATAGGAGAGTAGAAAATCCGAATTCCATTCAGCCCGGTTATTCATACTATGGCTGTAATTACCTCTCCCGTTTGCCGCAGTTTTTGTACCTTTATTAGTCCAGTTTTTATCTTCAACTACAGCCTGATCTAACCCGGATCGTAATAAAAGATATAGGTTTTTGGTAATGTCTGTTTTTATTGAGAAAGAGAACTGATACCTATCTCTTATATCGTTATTGCCTTGGTTCTCAAGCATCCAATACGGATTTCCAAAGGTCTCGTCCAACAACCAGGTTTTCTCATTCCCAAATTCATCCGTCGTGTTTTCTTCCAGGCTTTGAGCACTTATATTCCTCGGCAGTATGGATAGACTTAAGGGGGCATTACCTCCATTTTCCATCATAATGGGCCTGTTTTCAACATTATGATGGACATAGGTAAATTTCGCATCAATTTCAAATATATTCTGCCGGGTAAATCCCCTCAAACTAAATGTCTGTCTTGAAAGGTTATTAGTAGGCATAATTCCACTGGACCTCTGATCTGTTAATGAAAGCCTCAAGGATGAACTTTCATTTCCCAGCTCTACTGCCAGATTATTAATAAAGGTTTGTCCCGTTTGAAAAAAATATTTGAACTGGTCTTCAGGAGAAGCATAAATTTCGTCTTCACCCGTCCACCCAATTACTGTACTACTATCCATTTTCGGACCATAGCTCCAGATGCTGGGATGATCGAGTACCGTATTATTCGGGTTTACTATCGGATAAATACCTCTTAAACCGCCCTGGCCATACATATTTTGAAGATCAGGCAGTACCAGAGGATCCTCCCTGAGATACGTTGAACTAAAATTAATTTTAAATCCTTTGTCTAATGAACCTTTCTTGGTGGTTATCAATATAACTCCATTGGCCGCCCGACTGCCGTAAACCGCAGCAGCGCCGGCACCTTTTAATACAGATATTGATTCTATATCTTCCGGATTAATATCGGTAAGTGCATCCCCGCTGTCCTTGCTATTGTTATTTGAACTGTTATGTCCGGAAAGCATGGGAATTCCATCAATCACAAATAAGGGTCTGTTGTCTCCGGAAATCGAAGAAATCCCCCTTAAAATGATCCGTGTTGATCCGCCTACACCCGTAGAAGATTCTGTAATCTGTAATCCTGCCACCTTGCCTGATAGAGCATTAGCAAAATTATCTGCTTTTACCTGGTTCACTTCATCTCCGGAAAGCTGGCTGACCGAATATCCCAATGATTCTTTATCCCTTTCAATACTAAGACCGGTTACAATAATTTCTTCCAGGGCCTCTATACTTTCTGCCAGTGATACGTCAATCACATTCTGGTTCCCAATTTCAACTTCTTCACTCAGGAAACCAACATAGGAAAAAATCAGAATCGCATCTTCTGCATCCACCTGTAGGGTATAATTTCCATTCACATCTGTGATCGTTCCGATATCCGTCCCCTTAATAATGACGTTAACACCGGGTAGCGGAGATTGATCGGTTGAGGAAACAACTGTTCCGGTAACCGTGATCTCTTCAATAGATGTTGCAAATGAAATATTTCTTGTTTTAGAAAGATTACCAGCAGATACCTGAGATATCCCTAAGAAAATCAACAGAATTGCAAATCTTATTATCATTAGATTCTTCTTTTTTATCGATCTATCAAATAACCTGACAGAATTCTCAAAAAATTTAACCAGGTTTGGCCTAAATATAAAAGTAAATTTTCTCATTATCTATTTAATAAATCCTGGAATACGGAATTTTCAATAAAACACTCTGATTCTTCAGTAATATTATGCAAATATATTTTTCTATCAAAACCTGATTTTAAACTCGCAGATACAGCGGCCACAAAAGATATTGAATAAATTCCTGGTTGTTCTTTCTTTCTGAAAGCAAATTCCAGCCATGATCAGGCAAAAATGATTCTGAATGTTCAATATTTTTTATACCAGCCTGCATTTGTCTATTACATATAGTATCCTGTTGCAGAATTACGATTATTCCTTCTTATGTTTATCAGCAGGAAATCTATTTAAAGAATTATGATCATTATAACACAATTGAATATTCATTGTAATCCCTGCATCCAGAGATTTCCATCTAGTCAACATGTAATAAATGATGTGTCGAATCCTAAATCCTTTCATGTCTGCTCCTGAAATTAGCTTCATTGCATAACAAAGCACATTTTATGACTGAATAAAACATCCCATAAAAAGTTACGATATCATATATGCCAAAACTGTCTGTAGTTTCCTTATGGAAAAATTGAAGCACATACTTAATCAAATATTATCAAAGATTAAGGCAACGATTCAAAAAGTGTAGGTAGAGATTATAATTAATTTTCCGGCAAAAGTAATTTGAAAATATATAAGATTTACATTTTTAGGAGGAAAAATTAGAATTAATATAATTTACGACGGGAATTACGATCCCGATTTGTGATTTTTTAATTCAAGTTAAATAATTGCAAAGATTAAATAAAAGCGCCTGATTTTTCAAATTAATATAAAGCTGATGTCCTTGCGTTTAGATCAAAGTTAATTTTAACAAAAAATTCTTTCCGACTATTTTTTCTTTTTCTGCTTGGAATATTTCATCAGGTAGTATTTATGCATTATGTAAGCTTCAAACTTGTTAATTCCCTTTGCGCCTCCAAGAAATTCAGCTTCAATAAATGCCTTACAGGCTTTTTCCAATACATCACATGCAGTAAACGCTTCCTTCATGTCCCGGCCAACACATACAGCACCATGATTAGCCATCAAAGCCGCATACCTTCCTTTTAATGCCTTCATCGTTGCTCTTACAATTTTCTTAGTATTCGGGAGAGCATAGTCAGCCACACGAATACTGGGGCCTATGATCTGAGCCATATCATCGAGTATCGGTGGCACTTCTCTCCTGGCCGCTGCCACTGTGGAGGCATTCATCTGATGCGTATGAATCACAGCATGTATTTCTTTTCTTGACCTGTATATTTCAGTATGAAGTTTGAATTCTGATGATGGTTTTATCTCTCCGGAATAACTATGGTCAATATAATTAACGATGACGATATCATCTGGCACCATGGTTTCATATTCCCTGCCACTGGGTGTTACTGCCATCGTAGAATTATCGATCCTGCAACTTATATTTCCCCAGGTTCCTGAAACATAACCTTTTTCAAGCAGCATTTTACCTGAATTGCAAACGAGTTCCCTGGCTTCCTGTATTGTCATTTTTAAAAATCAATTTAAATTAAATCTTTTATTATTTGCATTAATATAGGTTCCTTTCAAAGACCGATATATGTTCTTATAATCCATGAAAAGTTTATTATATATTTCAAAATTTGCCGGATCGGGATTAAACACCTTATGCTTTTTGACGATCTTATTTACTTCCTCAAAGCCTTTATAAATTCCTGAGCCAACGAATACACACATAGCCGCACCAATAGCGCCAGCCATTTTCGGCTGGTTCGTGGTTTCAATTTTTCTTTGGATCACATCGGCAAAGATCTGCATCCAATGATCATTCTTAGACCCGCCTCCTGTTATTCTCAGGCTTGAAATTTTAAACCCATAGTCTTTCTCATAATTTTCAATGATCCATCTTAAGTTATATCCAATGCCTTCTGCCAAGGCCCTAACAAAATGGCCTCTCGTATGTTCAAGGCTCAAATTAAAAATTGTACCCCTTGTCGTAGTTGTTGATACGGGGCAGCGTTCACCTAACAGCCATGGTGTAAATATCAAATGTTCAGAACCAGCTTGCACTTTACTGGCTTCTTCATCCATTAACTTGTAAATATCCTCTGTTTTTAAGGCTTCCTTTTCACATCCGTAAAATCTTTCAATCAACCATTCCAGGTTGGCTCCCGCTGATTCAGTTATTCCGACCAGCAAATTCATATTAGGATCGGCACTTTGAAGACATGCTGCACCATGCTTGAACTTCAGGGCTTTCTTAGTCGTTACACCTACCCAGGCGGAAGTACCCAGATAGATATGGGCCTGGCCTTCACCTATGGCCCCTGTTCCAACAGCAGCACTCTGGGTGTCATCGCATCCACCATACACCGGCGTCCCTTCATCCAGTTTCAACTCCCTTGCCGCTTCTTTAGTCAGTCCGCCAACTATATCTATTGACCGTATCAGATCCGGCAATTTATCAGTTCCAATCCCGGCAATTTTAAAAAATATCCGCTCCCAATCCTTTTTTTTGACATTAAAAGCATAAGAGCAGGCCCCTGACCACTCGGCAAAGACCTTACCGGTAGACTTATATTTCAGGTAACCATTAACGTCAAGAACTTTATGGGTTTTATTGTATATATCTTTTCTTTTTTCTTTCAACCACATCAATTTCGCAATAACATCTTTCCCGGTAATTTCAATTCCAACGAAAGATCTGAAAGCTGTTTTACCAGCAAACCGGTTCATAAGTCTATTTGCCTGTTTTTCAGCTCTGCCATCTACCCAGGTAATATTATTCATCAGTGTATTACGGTCCCTGCCGAGGGGTATTATCCCCATAGCTTGTGTTGTATACACTATCCCTAGTATTTCTGAAGTTTTAACTTTTGAATTAGCCATAACTTTTTTTGTAGAATTGATTATGGCCTGCCAGTAATCTTCAGGAGACTGTTCTACCCATCCGGGATTCGGATACTGGAGTCCGTATTCCACTGTAGCGGATTCCAGGATGTTCCCTTTAATATCGATTAAAACAGCCTTATTGCTGCTTGTCCCCACATCATGTGCAATCACATATCTTCCCTTCATAGTTTAATACTGGATTATTTGGAAACAGTTATATTTTTAAATACTCTTTCGAACCGGTTTAAAGCATCATCAATGACATCGTCCGTATCTGCCATGCTGGTATACATCCTGCTTCCTGCTAGTGTCACTACGCCTTCTGCCATATAAGCCGCCCCCATCTCTTCCATCATATGCTTTCTGGCCTTTATATCCTTCAGCACTTTCAGGATCTTCAGCCAGTTGATCTTCACAAACATGACTCCGGAAGTCTCCAGGTGACAAATAGAACCCTGATTATAGGCCACATAAGGTAATTGATATTTATCAATCAGTGTCTTCAATCCCTTGGTCAATCTATCACCGGCTAAGCCCGCCTTTTCACAGGCATTGTTTTTTTCAATTTCACAGATGGTATAATAACCTGCAGCGGCACTGATCGGGTTTGCAGCCATGGTACCCCCTACCATGGCCCTTTTCTTACCACCCTGGATACCTGCTGCCAGGTATTCCATATAATCCTGCTTGCCACCCAGTCCTCCGGCAGAGGGATAACCTCCGGCAACGACTTTACCAAAAACCGTCAGATCAGGCTCTACACCAAAAAAGCCCTGTGCCCCATCTAAACCGACCCTGAAGGCAGAAACCACTTCATCAAAGATCAACAGTGCGCCATATTTATCACATAATTCTCTCACCTTTTTATTGTAATCATAATCAACAGGTCTGGTTCCACTCTCCGGACCTATAGGTTCAAGAATTACGGCAGCAGTTCCACCTCTTAATATATTCATCCTTAATTTTCTCTCGAGGGAGGGTATGCTGTTGGGCCATACTTCCTGCGTATGCTTACTGCATGATCTGGGGATGCCATGTGCCTCAAATCTTCCCGTACCTGGAATTCTCATTCCATACACCATTTGATCGCTCCATCCATGATAGGCTCCTCCTAATTTAATTATTTTTTTCTTTTTTGTAGCCAATCTGGCTACCCTGATAGCCGCCATAACAGCTTCAGTGCCACTACCCAGCATTCTGAACAGATCAACTGAGGGATACAGATCACAAATTTTCTTTGCGATCTTATATTCATATTCATGAAATAATCCAGTAGATGGTCCGCAACTATTTAATAAATCAATTATCTTATCTTTTACAACAGGATAATTGCTTCCCAAAACAGTTGGCCCTCCAGCCTGAAGAAAATCTATATACCTGTTCCCATCGATATCATGAAGGTATGCACCCTCTGCTTTTGTAAAAACCAAGGGAAAAGGATAGTTGAAAGCCAGGTTATGCTGTACTCCACCTGGAATTACTTCAATGGATCTACCTGATATTTCTTTTGATTTAGAACATTTATTATCAAAATACGCTTTATACTTTTCCATGGCATCCCTGTCAATGGGGAGGATGGGCTGACTTAACAATTTATCCAGTTTCTTGTATATTGGATCTACCTCATGATAGGATTTAATAGAATAACCTGCTTCACTCATGTTTAAAAATGTATTGATAAAAAAATTCCCAAAACTGAAAGGAAGATTTAAAAAACCTATCCTATCAGAAAGCAAATAAAGCCTAAAAATTACTTACAGATACTGTGATCAATAATATTTTTTAGGTTAAAATCAATTAAAATAAAGAAATCATTAATATCAGGCAAAAAATAAAACCTCGAGGTATACCAATTACATATACTTTAATAATTAATTGAACTATCTTATCATAAAAAGGTAATTATCAATTATATATTATTTAAAAACTTTATACTTTAATTTTATCCGACAATCGCACTATACAAATACAACAAATTCAATAAACAATGTTTATTTTATTTACATAATATATAAAATAAATTTCAGACTTCTTTCCGCAGTATAACAAGTGGAGGTTTATTAACAATTGACCTCGTATTTATCCAGCCGATAAGAACTGTTAATGCTATTATAATAAGACAGATGAGGATCAAACTGATAAAATCCGGAAAGAACAGCATCTTAAAGAAATAAACGGATAATGCCCAACTTGCGAAGAGGGCAAGCAGGCTACCAGTTAATCCAGCTAATATGCCCAAGTAGGCATATTCAATCAGTGTCATGTTAACCAACTGCTTTTTTGATGCTCCTATGGTGCGTAATAATACATTGTCTTTTAACCTGGCAAACTTGCTGTTAATTACAGCCCCGGATAAAACAAACAAGCCTGTAACAACACTGAATAAAGCCATGAAGCGAATAACCATGGCCACCTTATCGAAAATACTATCCAGGGTTTCCAGAATCAGGGTGAGATCAATAGCTGAAACATTAGGGAAAAGCCGTACGAGATCTTGCTGAAACCTTGCTGATTCATCTTTTTGATCTATCCGGGTTATAAGTACATTGAACTGTGGGGCCCCTTCAAGCACTCCTTCAGGGAATACTATCATAAAATTTGTCTGAATCCTTTGCCAATCTACTTTTCTGATACTTCCCACAAAGGTCTTAACAGGCACACCCTGAACATTAAAAACGACTTCATCCTTCAAAGTTAATTTCATGCGTTCTGCCAGTCCGGTCTCAATCGATATAAATACACTATCATTAATTTCTGATTTATCCGGATAAAATCTTCCTTCAACTAATTCTTCAGAACCAATAAGACTATCCCTGTAAGTTACCCTGTATTCTCTTGTCAAAGCCCAGTTAGGGATATGTCTGGTAGTGTCATCCTGCCATTCCTTCACTGTTTTACCTTTTACAGCATTTATCCGTGTGGTTACTATAGGCACCATCTGTTGAACCGGAAAGTCATAATCCCGGACCAGTTCTATTATATCCTGTTTTTGATGAGGCTGGATATCAAATACCACTGTATTCGAGCGATCGCCTGATCCCACAAATTCAACCTGTTCCAGGAGACTGTTTTGTATCAAGGACATTACGGATATGAGAAATGCACCTAATCCTATGACAACAATCATAATAGTCGTCTGATTATTCGGTCGAAATAGATTGGCCAGGCTCTGACGCCATATGAAATTAAATTTGGCAGGAAAATACTTTTGTAAAAACCAGATGGACCCCCTGGCAAGCAACCAGAGACTGCCAAAAGTAATTAACAAGCCTGCAAAAAAAACAGAACCGTAAAGCCAGCTATCCGATTGGAAAACAGCAAAGAGCCAGGGGAATAATACAATAAGAACTATTATAAAGGATCTGAACTTGGACCGTCTGCCCACACCCTCTACCATCGAGCGGAACAAGGAAAGTGGGGGTATCAGCCTGATATTAGAGAGTGGTAGAAAAGCAAATAATGTAGCCATAATAAGGCCAATGGCAAATCCCTCTAAAACCGGGATCCACTGAAGCGATATATTTACAGCGACCGGTATGAAATCTTTAACAATGTATGGCAACAGTAATTGTATTCCTATTCCATGGAGAACCCCTATCAAGGTTCCCAGGAATCCAAAGGCAGCTATCTGTATAAAGAACACATTAAATATTTGCCAGCCTGAAGCGCCAAGGCATCTCAAAATTGCCGCACTATCCCGTTTTTCACGGATATAAATATGAACCGAACTGGCCACACCTATACTTCCAAGTATTAAGGCTACGAATGTCAGTAGATTGAAAAACCTGTAGAGGTTTTGAAATCCCCGTCCCAGATCTTCTTTCCTCTCCTCGACAGTATCAAAGCCATAACCATATTCCCTCAGCGTGGGTCTTAACTTTTCAATCAACGCCTCAAGTTCAACCTCCGGGACCATTAAATACTTATTATAATCATACCTGCTTCCAAATTGAATAAGGCCGGTGGATTCAAGTCTGTGGTAAGGAATATATACCGATGGAGAAAAAGTAGTACTGATATTCGTATTCCCCGGAAATTTTTGAACTATTCCCAAAACTACGAACTTTCCGTTCCCCAGTTTGAGGCTATCATTGATCTGAATATCATATTGAATGGCCAGACTTTCGTCGATCATAGCACCATCCTTTTTATAAAAACCTTCGAAAGTTTCTGAATTCAGCAATTCTACCTCACCATAAAATGGAAAATCCCCATCAAGGGCCTTTACCTGAATTAATCTGGTTCCCTGATTTTTAGGGAAAAACACCATGGATGCAAAGCGGACATCTCCTGTCATGCGATAGTTTAGAGAGTCAATGGATTTCAGGAAAGTAGTGTCAAAAGTTTTATTTCTGCTTTCTATAACCAGATCGGCACCTAGAAGTTCTTTGCTTTGGTTATTAATATCCTGCTGAAGATTAATATTAAACGAATTGATTGCCACAAGAGCAGCTATTCCTATAACAATTGAAGAAACAAACAGGAATAACCTGTTGAAGTTATACTTTGCATCTTTTAAAGCAAGCTTCCAGATCCAGCGCTTAGTCAGCTGGCTCTCATTTTTTCGCCTGATCCGAATTTCGTAATCAATCATTTCCTCAAACTGTAATATCTTCAATTAGTAATCCCCGCTCAAGTTTTAAGATCCTGCCTGTATTTTCGGCAAGGTTTAAATTATGGGTTACGAGAACCAGGGTTGTGTTCTCTTCCCTGTTTATCTGAAAAAGCAATGATGATACGATTTCGGCAGTTTCTTCATCAAGATTACCCGTGGGTTCATCGGCAAACAGGATCTTTGGACTGGCAATAAAAGCCCTGGCAATTGCAACCCGCTGCTGTTCACCTCCTGATAACTGCGATGGGTAATGTTCCATTCTTTCTTCCAATCCTACCCGGGCGAGCATCTCCTCTGCTCTGCCCTTGATTTTCTTTTCTCCTCTCAATTCCAATGGAAGCATCACATTCTCCAGTGCATTAATGGTTGGCAGTAAGTGGAAATTCTGAAAAATAAACCCTACATACTGGTTACGAACATAGGCCCGGTCATCTTCATCTAATCGGTTCAGTTCTATATCAAGGAGTTTGATAAAGCCATTGGTTGGCTGATCCAATCCTGCACATAAACCCAATAAGGTTGTTTTCCCGCTTCCCGATGGTCCAACGATAGATAAACCCTGCCCTTCATCAAGCGAAAAATTTATGTCCTTTAATACTGTTAATTCCCGTTCTGCACTCTTAAATGTTTTCGTCAGGTGTTTTACATGTAAAATATGACTCATTTTCCGAAATTAGCGTTATTCTTTGAAAGACATATAACTAATATCATTAATATTTGATTTATTTATGGCCCGGAATTTGTTAATTTTTCTAAAATATATTGAAATGAAAAAAATATACATGGTTATATTCCTACTGGTCGGGTATCTCAATATAATCAATAGTGCAGATGCCCAGGAAGCGCAAAAAACTATTCTCTGCTTTGGCAACAGTATTACAGCCGGCTATGGCCTTGATCCTGGCCTTGCCTACCCTGCCGTGCTTGAAGAAATGCTGAATGATAGTGGTTACAACTACCGCGTAATCAACGCAGGATTGAGTGGAGAAACTTCTGCAGGGGGACTAACCAGGATAGACTGGATTTTACAAAACAAAATAAATGTATTCATTCTTGAACTGGGAGCCAATGACGGATTAAGAGGGTTGCCGCTGATACAAACAAAATCAAATCTTCAAAGGATAATCCAAAGAGTATTAAAGAAATATCCGGAGGCTCAGATAGTTATTGCCGGAATGATGGTGCCGCCCAATATGGGTAAAGATTACGCCACTGAATTTTCTTATGTTTTTAATGAACTGGCCACGGAAAATGATGCATTACTCATTCCTTTTCTCCTGGATGGCGTAGGAGGCATTCCCGAGCTGAACTTACCAGACGGGATACATCCCAATATAGAGGGGCATAAGATCGTTGCTGAGAATGTATTTGAAGTATTAAAAGATGTGCTTTAAGATTTGAGTTTTTATTGATAAAATTTTAGGATACCAGACCCGTTTGTACTGGGGATATTTCTCCACCTTCTATCAGGCAATAGAGTCTATCATTTGTTGATTCAGTCCTAACTTTACGATCATAATTTCTTAATACTTATTTTTTTTTAATATCTTCGACCTGTAATTTTTGAGGGACAAGGTGAACAAATGGAAAATTTTTTCTCTGAGCAATCATACTATCAATTTCCATCGCTAGAGGCTGCTGTATATGCTCTTTTATTGTCATTTTTATTAAGTACCATTATTGCTTTAACCTACAGGTATACCTTCAGGGGGACCGAATATTCCAAAGATTTCTTTCAAGCCGTTGTTTTGATCTCCATTATAGCTGCCACGGTTATGATGGCTATTGGAGACAGCCTGGCAAGAGGATTAGGAATACTGGGTGCATTAGCGATTATCCGGTTCAGGTTTCGGTTCGATAACCCTAAAAACATAATCTATATTTTTGCATCCATAGCCATTGGTATTGGGTGCGGCGTTTATGGATTTGCAGTTGCCGTGGCAGGTACCGCTGTTTTCAGTGCTGTGTCTTTTGCTTTATATTTTTCGCCTGTCGGAAAAGCCCCGGTATACGACACCTCTCTCTCCTTTTTAATCGATGATCCATCGAATGTTTCTGCTATTGAATCCATACTATTTGAATACTGCCAGGTAATTAAATTAACCAGTATTGGGAATTCAAATGAATTGATAAAATATGAATATCAAATTACATTAAAGAAAGGAGCCGATCGATATTCAATTTTTAAGAAATTGAATGAAGTAGAGAATGTTTCAAATGTCAGGATCAATAACAGGGCATCTGTTGACAGGGTATAGTTATGAAAAGGATTAATGTTTTTTCAATCTTCTGGGTATTAACTGCCATAGTGCTGTTAATAGCTTCTCTTATTTATAAAAAGCAATCCGATGCCATAATAGCCGAGGTAGAACCTCAAAAACTGGCAATTAGTTTTCAAAAAGCAGTAAAGATCAAAACAATACATGTTCTTCCGGGTGAGGATGTTAAAAAAGGAGATCTTTTAGTAGAAGTAATCAGACCAGATCTTATATATGATATTGATAAAGCTACCAATGATCTGAATACATATCTACAACAGAAAGATATGTTGATTACCAATATGAATTACCAGGTTCAGATGACCAGGCTTGAGAAAATTTCTGAAATTGAAAAGATTGATGAGGAACTCTTCCAGTTAAGAACAAGATATGAACAAAACCAGGGCATCAAAAATGCTTTGGAAGGTATTGAAATATATGAGGATACACTCCGGGATGATTCACGAAATATGCTGTTATTACAGATCAATTATCTTGAAAAGAAAAGGGAACAAGCTGCCGATCTCTTTGATCAGAAGCTAATGCAATTGGAAGAGAAGAAAACCAATGAAACTCAGATTCTTGATCTGAAAATAGAACAACAACGAAAAGAACTATCTCTGCTTGAAAATGAAGCCAATTTTCTAAAAAACTATTCGCCTGTAGATGGCACAATCGGAGACGTAATGGCGCAGATAGGCGAATTGATCCCTCCATATAATACCATCATGTCATTGTACGAAATAAATCCTACCATTATAAAAGCCTATATGAATGAAAAAAACAGGTATAATTTATCTGTTGGCGATGAAGTAATCGTAGAATCTTCGAATCGGGATTATAGTATTGCCGGAATGGTAACAGAAGTTGGTTCCCGGATTGTCACCTACCCCAATAGACTGCTGGAAGTACAGGACAGGAAGATATGGGGACAGGAAATATTCATAAGAATCCCGGAAAATAATGATTTCTTAAACGGTGAGAAGGTTTATGTACGGGCTCTATAGCATATCGATGGTGAAAACCCGGTTCCTGATACTCCTGATTTTACTGGGCAATAGCATTGCAAAAGGTCAGTTTTCAATGAATGAATTCCTAAGTGATGCCAGAAATGATGTAAGACTATATGAAAATAAGATAAAATCTGAATTCCTTGAAGAAAAGCGCTATAGATCACCCATACTGCACCGTGTGGAGTTTCGTGCACGGACCAATGATTTTAATATAACCCAGGACGATTTCAGATTAAGATTCAATCCTACGAATCCCTGGGAAATAAGCGCCAATAAAAAGTATTACTCACTTGAAAAAAATTCACTCATTATTGACTACCAGTATGCCTTAAATAAAGCGATATATAAAAGGTATCGTCAGCTCATTTCTTTTTTCCAGCTATCCGATGAGATTTTATACAAAGAAAAGGAAATTATACTTCAGAAAAACCAACTGAAGATCCTCGAAGCCGCTCTTGGGAATTCGGATTTTGACATTACCGAATATATAAAGGAGAAAGAGAATCTGTTGAACCTGTCCCTGGACTTAAATGACCTGAATCATACAAAGCAAAAGATCGAGCACGAAATCAAAACATCATTTAGTTTTTCCGGCAATATTGAAAGCAATATAAACCATCAATTGATATCGTATGAACAAATTAAAAATATAGTAGAACTCAAATCGGTGATCTCTGATACGGCCAATAATATTCATATTGAGAATCTGAATCGACAAATCACGCTGGATGAGCAAAGGATTGTAGTTGAGAAAGCTGAAGGCAGAAGAAATATAGGGTATATACAGGCTGAATATGACAGATTACGTGGTGATGATTTTGATAACCATTTTGGCGTACAGATTGGTGTACGAATTCCATTAACCAATGCCGATAAGCCGGATTTGAACCGAAGGAAATTAAACGTTATGGAAGATAAAGCAGATGTTGTCAGAGAAAAAACAGCTCTGGATGTACAATGTGAATTACTGAAACTTGACCTGGAATTTCTGTTCAGTCAGAATCAATTGATCACCGGTGAAATATCTAATGATAATTTATTGAAATTGTTGAACCAGAACCAGAATATTAAACCCGAAGACCTGCTGGAGGCTCAAAAAAGTATCCTGAAGATGAAGAAATTCGAACAACTCATCCAATGGGATATTTATAAATCCTTTATCGACTATCTGTACTATTCCGGCAAATTGATTGATATTCCACTTAAAAATTACTTGTCAGAAAATCTTGAGGAGATTTAAAACAAGCCACAGGATCCTGTTGATAATCATTTTGTTTTGAACCCGAAGTAAACACACCGAAAACCAAATGTATAATACATTCTAAAACCGGGAAGTTTTCTGATTTACTGATAAAAATGATTGGAGGGAAATTGTTCTATTTCAAAATTGACACAGTCCCGTTGATGGTCTTATCCGGTGACCTGGGTTCATTTAATTCAAGGACGTAATAATACGTCGAGTTGGGCAATATCTGGCTATTGTGCATGCCACCCCAATTATTCATATATTCCCTTGTCTGATATATTTTTTTACCCCATCTGTTGAATATCGTTAATTCAGCATTGGGATAATGTTCAATATTATCTATATGAAAGGTGTCGTTTTTACCATCACCGTTCGGTGTAATGATGTTGTATGGGTACAATTCGGGTATAAACGTAATACAATTTATATTCGACCACGAGTAGGCATTGTTCCCGCCTGATTCATTTGCCTTCACTACAAAACAATGTTCAAACCCCAGGTCACTACTTGTAAATGTAAAACTAAGTTGACTAGATGAAAGATCTCCAATCATCTTATACGCATCACCATCTACGCTCATATATAATTCGTAGAATTCCACACCCTGCGCCCAGTTCTCATATGGATTCCATATGACTTCCGCATTCTCTTTGTCATTTTCATCAAAATCTACATTTAAGAGAATATTGTTATGGTATGCCGAGGCAATGTGATCCTCGCAATCTTCATTTGTCACAATCTCATAACTATAGATCAAACTGTCTGAAACTACCGTAGTGTCCGGTATTATTAGTTCCATAGAGGATATGGAATCAAGGAGAACATTATCTCTAAAAAGATAAAATGGCTTGGCATAAAAATCCCCATCATCGTATTTCCATCTAACAACAAGTTCATTAGGCTTCATCTCTTCATGCGATACTTGAATAATTTCAACAGAAGGTCCAACAATCTCCAAATCTAGACTGTTACTTGAAAACATATTACAAATACCCATCGTGTCGTAAGCTATTGCCGTTATTTCATACATTCCGGGACAACTATATGTAATTAAGGGGTCTGATTGAATGGAAATTGAATCAAGGATCTTGTCGTCATCAAAATTCCACGATACAACATTATACAGGGAATCAGTTTCAAGATCAAATTGGATGGGTTCATCTATTCCATAAGAGGATTTATCTGTTACAATGTTCAGAAAATCTACCGGATTTCTTTGAATATATACTGAAAGGGTATCTGATATACCTGAACAAACCGTATCTGTTACACTATGTTGTTCGAACCATATTTGACCAATTCCCCAGGAATCCCAATTTACCTTAACATCATGATTGCCCTGTCCATCTGAAATTTCACCCAGTATAAGGTTCCAGTCGAAAGTGGATCCATTCGTAAAATAAGTTTCGTAAGGTATATTCTGAATATCAGTGGAGCATAGTGTATCTGGTCCGAAAGGAGCTTCTGGCTCAAGCTGAACTTTAATCTTTATGGGTTTAGTTACGGTATCCCCTATGCATCCCCTGTCATTCCATGCCAGGGCTTTAAGCCAGGCCTGGTCATTGGTTGATCCCCAATCAACCGAAATAGAATCTCTATCCATATCACTGTTAATCTCCCCTCCTTCAATAAACCAATTCAATTGGTACTGTCCGTTTTCTTTAACAGTGTACAATACATCTCTTGTATTCGGGCAAATGGACCTTGGGCCCAGGATATTAACGCTGGGATGGAGAACTCTGATAACTTTTACACTTTTCTGTTCTGCACCCGAGATGCATCCTTCACCTCCTGAAGTACCAGTTACTTCCACGATATATTTTCCTGGCTTTTCGTAGGTATGGGCCACCGAGTCAGCATTATTCTGTTTAATAATAGTGCCATCTCCAAAATCCCATTGGTACTGAGAAAACTCAAATTCTGTGTCTGGTTTGAACCAGATCTCTGTTTGAAAACAGATGCTGTCAATTGGGATGTCTTCCCCTTCATTATCAATAACTTGTATATTCAAATTAAGGTTTGTAAGACCTGCTCCGGTGGGATAGCCAAAGGACTCATTACTTCCATAGGCATATACATAGGCAATTATTCCTTCAGCCGACCTTAAGGTGTGGTTCCCGGAATAGATAGAGATCTTAGCATATGAGTAGGTTGAGTCAAATGGGACGTAATTGAACTGCCCTGAAATATTTGTACCATCAAGTGTAACAGTAGGAACATCACTGGTCTTTGCAACTATGCTTAGATTAAAGTTTCTTAACGTCGCGATGGAAGGTGTGAAAAATGTGATCTTTTTAAGCACCTGTTCATTCGGATTAATAAGTATAATGAAAGGATCACCTGTTGTATTGTCACAAGCCTGGCTCCGGCTGAATTGAGCAACGGTTATAATCTTATCCGAAGATATGTAATTCACTCCCTGAAGCTCTTTTAAAAAAAGAAATTCTCCTGATTGTATGGTTTGCACATAATTTCCATTCAGGAAGATCCGTGAATCATCTTCAGATGCGATTACTTTTACGTGATCCCCACCAATCCGGGTATTGAAATCTACAGTGATATATTCCTTCCCCCAAGTATATGTCGGATACATTTGGGCAAACAGGTGATCATGCCCGTCAGGATGATTACATTCCCCGACTTTGGTATACATATTCCCGGCAAACACAGCAAATTTTTTGCATTCACTATCCGTATTTGCCACAGCATTGATTTTTGTTCCGGTCAGATCTCCCTGAGCTCTTACAAAATGGGTTTCTCCCTGATCTAAAGAAACCTGATATGGGACCCCGGCAGGTCTTGCATCCCTTGTCAAATGGGAAGGTGTTATTTCTATTAAGGTATTGTCTTCAACACCTACAATCAGAAATTCAGAATCTGAGTTCCGGTTTTCATTTCTATTCCCATCTTCCCAATGCGAAACGACGACATATTCATTCCCGAGGGTATAGGTAGGCAGAATAACCGCCATGTCAGCACTATATTGGCGCTTGTTCATGGCATATACACTGACATCTTTATCAGTTTTAATATGAATTCCATTTTGACTTGAATTTGCCGGAGTTGACATGGCAATAGTTGTAGGGATAAACAGTCTGAGCGTCTGCTCTGGTAATACCAGTGTATCAATTGTCTGGAATGCACTTTTCAAGGGCATCTCGATTGTAGCCCTGGTAGAATCATTTGCACTGATGTAAATTTCCAGAATAATAGGGTTATTAGGGCCTACATCCCAGTTTTGAAGAAAGCCTACCCAGAAATCATCTCCTTCTGTGGAAAGATTCTGACCATAAGAGGAATGTACAAAGCCAGAATATAAGGCTATACCAAATATGAATATATAAAAAATCTTTTTCACTTTTATCTAGAACACAAAATCCCCAATAATAAAAAATACCTGATATAGCTATGATTGCTTAAATTTACTACAAATAATAGACCTATGAAAAGAATTGCTGTAGATATGGATGAGGTATTGGCAAAGTACACTGATAAGGTAATAAAGGTCCTTGAGCAGGAAACGGGCTATATAATTAACATAGAGGATGTCTCTGGTGCTTTTCTTAGCAGATCCCTTCCTGAGAAATATCTGGATATCGTTACAAGCTACCCCTACAGAGAAGGATTCTTTCGTGACCTTGAAGTGATGGAACATAGTCAGGAGGTACTTAACCACTTAAATAATGATTATGAGGTTTATATTGTCTCATCTACCCTTCAGCATCCAAATGCTCCAAAAGACAAACTCGCCTGGTTGAATGAGCATTTTCCCTTTATACATTTTAAGAAAATTGTTTTTTGCGGGGACAAAAAAATAATACGGGCAGATTATTTAATTGATGATCATCCTAGGCATCTCGAGGATTTCCAGGGAAAGCCTATATTGTTTTCGGCTTTCCACAATATTCATGAAAACCGGTTTAAAAGAGCCAACAACTGGCTTGAAGTAGAACAAATCATAAATAGTAATGCTTAATTAATAAGATTTTGTCATTTTTGAATTTACTAATCGATCAATTTATATTTTGAAGTCACCAGATTTGCGCATAACCGCTGAAGCGGCAACTTCTCTAGTCCTTATGGCGGGTGTGCCGGTTTTTATTAAATTTACTAATGCAAATTCCTATACCATAGGAATTGTGCGGTTGCTTATGGCTTCATTCCTAATTGGGCTGTTCCTGATATATAAAAAAGAAAAGCTACCCATCAAAATTCCATATATTAAGAAACTGATAGTGATAGGTGTTGTTTTCAGTATTCATTGGATAACTTATTTTATAAGCATTAAAATATCAACAGCATCTATAGGAATTCTCGGGGCATCGACTTATGGCATCCATTTAATCTTTCTTGGGTGGATATTCCTTAAGGCAAAACCCAGGATTATTGATATTTTCACCATTGCATTTGCATTTTGGGGAACCTACTTGATCATTCCTGAATTTTCATTGAAGAATAACATTACACTTGGATTGGCGATCAGTATAGTTAGTGGTTTATTTTTTGCCATGTTGCCAATTCTGCATCAAAAAAGCCAGTTTATTTCAGGTACGCAGAGAGCGTTGGGTCAATATATTTTTGCCATTCCCTTATTCTTATTCTTTATACCTAAATATGATTTCAATTTGAATAATGCCGATTGGTACAGTTTATTGTATTTAGGTATTTGTGGAACATTCATGGCGCACACTTTATGGATCAACGTGACGACAAAACTAAATACGACCGTTACCAGTTTAATATTCTATATTATCATTCCTATCACCATGACCGTCAGTTATTTCTGGCTGGGCGAGGAAATGAAGTTTAACAAACTATTGGGCGCCTTAATGATTGTAACCGCGAATATTATCGGTATTCTTAGCAGGTTTTACTCCAGGAGAACTAAACTGGCTAAAGCCGAAAATCTTTAACCCTATCTAAAACTAAACACCAACACATGAAAGCTGACAACAAATTCATATTGATTATTTTCGGGGCCTCTGGAGATTTAACCATAAGGAAGTTAATTCCGGCAGTATTCAGATTGTTTAAGGGCAAGTTATTAACCACTGGCCAATTTATAGTTCTCGGTGTTAGCAGAACGGAAATGAGCGATGATCAGTTCAGGCATAAGATACTGAAATCCGATTTTATAAATTCAGATGATCGCAAATCAGACCTGATGGAAGACTTTAGCAAACTACTGCATTATACCCGGCTGAATACATCTGAACCTGAATCTTATTCTACTTTAAAGGAAAGGCTTGATGAGTTATGTAAAATTCACAAACTGCCGGAAAATTTTCTTTTTTATTTATCTACACCACCCAGCTTATTTGAAGTTATTGCAAAAGGCCTGTCAAAGTTTAATCTGAATGATGATCAGGACGGTACTTTCAAACGTTTGATCATCGAGAAACCTTTTGGATATGACTTAAGCTCTTCCAGGGAACTGAATGCACAATTACATACCTGTTTTGAAGAAGATCAGATCTACAGAATTGATCATTACCTGGGGAAGGAGACAGTACAAAACCTCCTGGTTACTCGGTTTTCAAACAGCATATTTGAACCATTATGGAACCGGAATTATATTCATCATATAGAGATCACTGCCTCTGAAAAAGTCGGCGTAGGTAGTCGTGGAGGGTATTATGAATCTTCTGGTGCACTAAGGGATATGGTTCAAAACCACTTGTTCAATCTTCTGGCCATGGTGGCAATGGAACCTCCTGTCAATATGCAGGCACAATCAATTAGAAATGAAACCGTAAAAGTTTTCCAGTCAATCCGAAGATTTTCAAAAAAAGATATCAGAAAGAACATAATCAGAGGCCAATATACTTCGGCACATATAGGCAGAAAGAAGGTAAATGGTTACCGGGAAGAGCATGGAGTTGATAAAAATTCTGAAACGGAAACATATGTAGCCATGAAAGCTTTTATAGACAACTGGCGTTGGTCAGGCATCCCATTTTATATCAGGACCGGGAAGTGTCTGCCAACAAGAGTTACTGAGATAGTCGTACATTTTAAATCCACACCACACTATTTATTTAAAGAGCGACACGAAAACGTTGACAAGAATAATATTCTAGTTATACGTATTCAACCGGATGAGGGGATACTTTTAAAGTTCGGTATTAAAACACCGGGAACTGGTTTTAAAACCAAAAGTGTTAATATGGATTTTCGTTATTCTGATTATGCCGACATATACATGCCTGAAGCATATGAGAGATTGTTATTGGATGCAGTGCATGGAGATGCTACATTATACCCAAGAAGCGATAGCGTTGAGGAAGCCTGGAAGATCATTGATCCAGTTCTAAAAGAATGGGAATCAAATAAAGATATAAAACTCTATGGTTATCCGGCTGGAACGTGGGGGCCGGAAAATGCTGATGAAATAATAGAAGGCAAGGAAAATCAATGGAGATATCCATGTAAAAATCTATCAAATGATGGAATATATTGCGAGTTATGATCAATAAGTGGTTTAAAGTTGAAGTATTTAATAATCATCAGGAAATCGCCGATTATGTAGGTTCGATTATATCAACAGATGCGGTTTCAGAAACGTTCAATATAGCCTTATCCGGGGGGAGTACGCCAAGAACAGTATATTCTTTCCTTTCGGAATTTAAAAAGCCTTATATCCCATGGGATGGGATAAAGTTCTTCTGGGGAGATGAAAGATGTGTTCCGCCGGACGACGCTGAAAGCAATTACCTGATGGCAAAGGAATCACTATTGGATAAGATAGGCATAGCTAATGACCAGGTTTACAGAATAAAAGGTGAAAACAATCCTGAAGCAGAGAAGGAAAGATACAACAAAATTGTTCTTTCAAATACCAGTGGAATTTTTGATCTCATGTTCCTTGGCTTGGGAACTGATGGCCACACTGCCTCCATTTTCCCAAATCAGATGGAACTGTTTAATACCGAGCAAGTGTGTGCGATTGCTGTTCATCCGGTTACCGGGCAGGTTCGCATTACGCTTACGGGACGTATAATAAATGCTTCGAAAAAAATTCTTTTCCTGGTAACAGGTTCCGAAAAATCTCAGATATTATATGATATAATATATCAAAAAGGAGCATGGAATAAATATCCGGCTTCATACGTCAGACCTATCGATGGAAAAGTAATTTGGATTCTGGACAGAAAGGCAGCGGCCCTGATCTAATATTATAATGCAGGTAACTCAATAGTAAACTTCGATCCCTTACCCAGATCAGACTCCACAGTTATGGTGCCCTTTATTTTACCTATAGTTTCTTTTACAATATAAAGCCCAAGGCCTGATCCTTTGGTGTTTTCAGAAGCCCGGTAAAACATTTTGAAGATCTTTACCAGGTGTTCTTTGCCAATTCCGGTACCATTATCCTTAACATCTATTATAGCCCGGATCTTATTGTAATTGACAGATACTTCAATGAATTTATTATCTTTCGAATTATCATGATAAATGATCGAATTTGTAATCAAATTATTAAGGATGACAGATAATCTACGGGGATCGCTTTTAAAATCGCCATCTCCCTTTATCTTGACCTTCTTACTAATTTCTGCTTCTCCTTCAAGATATTGTACATCTGCCAAAGCCCCATCGATTATTTTTTGAAAATCGATAACACCACTCACTACTTCTACACTTGTATTCCTTGAATAATCAATGATATCGGCAATAAACCGTTCTAATTTCTTAATGCTTTGTTCTATCATTTGTAGATATAAAGGCATGCTGCCTGTGGCTCCATCCTTTTTGGCTATATTTATCAATCCGAGTACGGAATTTAAGGGCGCTTTCAGGTCATGGGAAGCAGAATATACGAATTTATCCAGTTCTTCATTTATCTTATTTAATTCTTTGTTTCTTTTTTCGATAACATTTATTCTCTTTTTATAGGACAGCCATCCAACAAGGACAACAAAAAAGAGAAAACCGACATATAATTCAATTCGCTGATAGAAATAGGGTTTGATCTTGAATGAAAATGATGCCCCCTGTTCATCCCATACATTGTCATTATTACATGCCCTAACATTAAATGTGTAATTCCCGGGTGGAAGGTTGGTATATTGTACTTCACGAATATTCGTTTTTTCAATCCAATCTTCATCAATTTTGTCTAGTTTGTACTTAAATCTGACCTTTTCAGGAGCCTGGTAACTTAGCGCAGTATAACGTATCTGGTATCTGAAATTCCCGGGTTCCAAAACAAGTTTTCCGGCTTTAAGATCTTCACTTATAAATTCTCCAGATCTGTCAGTTAAAAAATCTGTTATGATGACAGGCGGTTTAAACTCATTCGTTATTAGTTCATCCGGATCGATTATAGCGACCCCTCCCAGAGTAGGTATCCATAATTTACCATCTGAGGCCCTGAGTAATCTTGTAGCCCCTGTGCATTCCTTATTACTCATTCCATCATTATGGTCATATAAAAAAGAAGGTATCTGCTCTGTTTGTCCATTAAGGAATTCTCTAGCATCACTGATTCTGATCCTGTAAAGACCGATATTCGAGGTAATCCATAAATTTCCTACATCGTCCGATACGATATCAAAGAAAGTATCATTTTGATAATTACTCGCTAATTCCACTTGCCTGAACTCTTTATTTTCAAAATAGAAAATACCAATATTGGTCGCCAGCCAAAGTGCATTTGTATCATCTACATGAATATTAAAAATTAAAATTCCGGATGCATCCTCTTTAAATGGATTATAGGATTTTAATTGATCATTTTTATCTATAGAAATCAATCCACCCCCATTCGTGCCAACCCAGATCAGACCATTCTGATCCTCTTCTACGGACAATATATAATTGGTAGACAATCCCGATTTAAGGTCAAATATTGTTTCAATAGTATCG
The DNA here is from genome assembly GCA_024644875.1 of Cyclobacteriaceae bacterium. GTDB lineage: Bacteria > Bacteroidota > Bacteroidia > Cytophagales > Cyclobacteriaceae > JAGTVG01. The sequence goes on along the minus strand of JAHEGY010000020.1, from coordinate 23,505 downwards.
TTTTTGAACCGGATTAAACCTGCTGATCTGGTTCCAACCCAAATTCTATTTTGGCTGTCCTTATAAATTCTTCGAATATCATCTGAGGGCATTCCTGTATCCTGGTTTAAGAGTTTTTCATTTATTCCCCTCTTTATCAGGATTCCTCTGTAACTTCCTATCCAAATCTCGTTTTGATTAATAAAACATATATCCCGGATCCCATTTCTTTTCAAATCAGTATTAAACCTCATCCTGCCAACAATTCGATTTGAAATTATATTTATTCCTCCTTCATCAGATCCTACATAATATAATCCAGGTGATTTCTCAACAATTATATTTACCTGGTCAAGTGCTAATCCATCTTTCCTGGTATAATTAATAAAATTCCCATATTTCAACCGCAGCAGACCTCCTTTTTTGGTTGCCAGCCATAAGTTCCCCTCATTATCAAAATCCAAACCGGAGACTTGTCTTGTAGGCAAACCATCTTCTGGCGTAAAAAGTTCTTTCGTTCTATATCGTTCATTTATTCTTCCCAGTCCCATTTCAGTTGCAACCCATATAGAGCCATAGCCATCTTCTATAATTTGATTTATTTCTATGTTTTTAAAGAATCTTACTTTATTGATCTTGCCATCTTTCAATATATTCAATCCATCTTTTGTGCCGATATATAAGGAATTATCCTCGGCAAAGTAAAGGCAGTTAACTACATCAGAATACAGGCCGTCTTTTTCCTTATAATATCTTACAGGAACATCATTTTGTATTTGAACAAGGCCTGCTCCTCTGGATGCCGCGAAAATGTTATTCTGCCTGTCGAATGCCATATCCATTACTGTAATATTTTTCAATTCAGGAATATCAAGTATAGTTGCAGTATCATTTTCAACAATATATAATCCTCTGTTATTCGCACCTGCCCATATTCTTCCATTATCATCAATTTTAACCTTCCTGATATAATTAGGTAAGTTTTTATTATAGTCCGGTGACACAAAAGTTCCACTTTTGTATTGAATGATTCCGCTTGCCTGAGTTGAATAAAATATACCATCGGACCTGCTCATGAATGAATTCATAAAAGCATTTGAATTCAGGACACTAAGATTCTCCGAATCAAATAATGCAAAGGAGTGTCCGTCAAACTTCAGCAGACCATTAAAGCATGTAACCCATAGAAATCCTTCCCGGTCTACATTAACAGAGGTGAGGTTATTAGATATAAGGCCTTGTTCTGATGTCCATTGTTTTAAGACCAGGGATTCTATTGGTGTTTTCGGATGTATTGATTTTATGTCAAGATTACTGCCACTAACAGTTGAACTAAACACTATTAATATGAAAAAGAATATTCCCGAAATACTATATTTTCCCTGTCCGATCATTCAAAAAAACAACTATGGCATTTTTCTACATTTATACCTTGTTATTACCGTTGATATTAATGGCACGCAATATGTAACCTAAGCCAATAAAAAACCATAGATAATTGACATAGAACTTACATTTAAAAGAAATATCTGACATCAAAATAAGTCCAGCTGTTCAATCTTCTTCTTCCTGCCAGATAAAATGATGCGGATAAGTTTAAAGACACTTTCTCTGCAAATAGTTTCCCCAGCTGAGGCCTAATGCTTAAAGTACCTTCATCACTGGTAAAAGAATAGCTGAATGCGGGAGAAATGCCGATCCAGGCTTCATTAAACTCGTAGTTAAAAATTGTTTCAAATTGTAATGTTCTGATGGCTACATTATCTGAGCTTGAATTACCTCCTGCCCAGTAATATTCAGCCTCACCAAAGGAATGAAGGTATCGGATATGAGGATATATCGCAATCTGTGGAACTGGCCGGTAGGCTAATGTAAAACCCGGTGTTAAAATAGGTACCCCAGCGCCATGCCCATACAGTGTATTTCCCGTTGGTATTGAAAGGTCCAAATATAAGGCCGATGAGGCCAAAGTTCTCATGCGCAATTCAGAATCATATGTTACCAAATGATAACGGATATTTATATCTCCGATTCCTGTTAACTGCTCTACTCCCAGTGCAACAGATCTCACGAAAGGAACTTTTAGGGAAAGTCCATGCTTATTCTTACCAAATGATACAGCTCCCTGAAACGTCCATTGCCAGATATTGCCCTCAATCATGTCTATTAGTTCTCCGGAAAATGCGATATCGCTATATGGATGAGTAATATCAGAGGGATTCAGCTCTTTCCCACTCGATAATAGCGGCCATTGGGCCATTGATTTTCCGGAAGAAAATAAGAATAAAAACATTATAAAATGTATCTGAAGGCTCTTCATTATGATTTTTGAACAAATTAAGCTAAAATAAAGATGAATTAGTAATATTATATTTTTAATTCAGACCTGTGAAAGAACCAGATTTAAAAAGGGAAATTTTACTTTCATACTCTAAAGCAAATACTGTTCGGGTTGCCGAATTGATCGACAGGGATGAAGATTTGTTCCGGATACTTTTCACAATATTTTCGGATACAAAGGATCTGGATCTTGCTAAAAGAGCCGCATGGGTTTTAGGTCACTGCGCCAGGATTCATCCATATTTGATCAATCCCCATATCAAAACACTTATAAAGTTACTTAGAGAACCATCGCAACACGACGCCATAAAAAGAAATGGATTGAAAGCTCTGGAATTAACCTCAATACCTGAAAAGCACTATGGAAAAATAGCTGATATATGCTTCAGATTTATCAGTAGTGGAAAGGAGGCAATTGCCATCAAAGCGTATTCCATTGGAATTCTTGATAAAATTGGAGATGAAATACCTGAAATCAGGCAAGAATTGAAACTTATCTTACAGGATTTAATGCCCTATGAATCAGCTGGATTTCAGTCCAGAGCGAGGAAAGTGTTGTCCAAATAATTTATTTCTTCATTAAAAAAAAAGGTATTTATTTACTATATTGTATTTAAAGCTATTCCCCATGCAGACTAAATATTTTTTTATCCTGATCATTCTTTCCCTGTTATTTAGCTGTAGCCAGAAACACGGACAGAGCAATAAATATGACTCTGAATTTGAGAATATAATTACAGATTACTGGCAATGGAAACCATTTGTAAAAATTGATAGTGCAAATCCCGTGTTGATACCAGATCCTACAGCTACTTTTCATTGCCCGATCAGAGATGAAATAGTAAGGTGGGAAGAGAAAGATGTATTTAACCCGGCAGCTGTGGTCAGGGAAAATAAGATCCAGATGATCTATCGTGCTGAAGACATAGTTGGAAAATATGCAGGAACTTCTCGTTTGGGCCTTGCATTTAGTTCCGACGGGATCAATTTTGAACGCTTGGATAAGCCAGTCTTTTACCCTGATCATGATGAAATGAAAATATTCGAGTGGGAAGGTGGCGTTGAGGACCCAAGGATCGTGGAATCTGAGGAAGGTCTATATATTATGACCTATACAAGTTATGATGGTGAAATTGCCAGACTATGCCTGGCCACTTCTCCTGATCTATTGACATGGAAAAAGCATGGGCTCGTATTAGGCAAAGTAAAAAATAGCAAATACAGGGACCTTTGGTCTAAATCAGGTTCAATCATATGTAAAAGCCAGGGTGATAAACTTATTGCAACCCGGATTAATGGAAAATACTGGATGTACTGGGGCGACACGGATATTTTTCTCGCTACATCGGAAGATCTTATTGATTGGCAGCCTGTGGAGGAAGATGATGGTTCTGTTAAAAAAATATTTGGGCCCAGAAAGGGGTATTTCGATTCCGACCTGGTAGAACCAGGCCCCCCAGCCATAATTACGGATGATGGAATATGGATGATATACAACAGCCGGAATCATGCTGAATGGGGAGATCCCTCTCTTCCCGAAGGCACATATGCTGCCGGCCAGATATTGTTTGACATAAATGATCCTTGTAAGGTAATTGCCAGATCAGAGAAATATTTCTTTACACCGGAAAATGACTATGAGATCACCGGACAGGTAGGTAATGTATGTTTTATAGAAGCATTAGTTCATTACCATCAAAGGTGGTACTTGTATTATGGCACAGCTGATTCAAAGATTGCGGTAGCAGTTTTGCAGAATTAGAAGATCATATTTAAGAAATTTATGGAAGCCAGCAAGTATATAAAAATCGGGGGACTTAAAATTGCATATAGGCGAATGCGTGAAGGAGAACCCATAGTTTTAATTCATGGCATATCCACAAGCTCTTTTATATGGCGAAACATACAGCCATTTCTTTTAAAGAATTATGATACAATTGCCGATGATCTTCAGGGATGTGGTCTGTCGTCTAAAGATCTCTCAACGGATTATTCTATTAAAAATCAATCGAAGTGACAAAAGATCAAAATAAGAAGATCAATGAACTTGAAGAGAAAATTTCTTTCCTTCAGGCAGAAAACGAAAGTATGGCTGAACGTGCCGAAGAGATCTTTTTACTTGTCATGGTATCTGAATCAATCCGCGAAATCAATGACCGGTCAATTATAATTGATACTGTTTTGGAAAAGATCAGTATACTGAAGGACATTCCTTTATGTTGTTATTGTTCCAGGGATAAAAATACATTAAAGATTCAACTGGCATATACTTCTTATGCTGATAATACCTCCATACAAAATATCGGTCTTGATAACGATGCCTTTAAGAAATTACATAATGGAATTCTCTATCTGGTTAGAGATTACAATGAATATGAAGGTTTTTTTAAATCATTAATTGATAAGAATTTTGAACCCAGATCAGTACTGATCATTCCACATAAATCAATCTCCAATAAATTATCATATTTTTTATTTGCTGATAATGATGAAGACACCAACCGGTTCTCTGAAATAATTACCCTAATTCATGAGATGATTAATATTATGAGTGACAAATTGGATAATCTTTATTTGCTTGAGGAATTACGAAAAATCAACCTCGCCCTGGAGCGTAAGATTACTGCTCGAACCTCAGAGCTATGGGAAACTAACAGAATTTTAAGAAAAGAGATCGAAGACAAAAGGCTGGCAGAAGAGGAATTAAAATTAAGAAATGAGGAACTCAATAATTTCGTCTATCGCGTTTCCCATGATCTACGGGCACCCATTACTTCTGTTGAAGGCTTGATTAATATTATAAAGCTTGAATTACAAAGCAAATCCCGTGACTTGAAGCCTTTTATCGACCTTCTTGAAGACAGGATGAGAAATCTTGACCGGTTTATTTATGATATACTTAATTATTCCAGGAACATCCGTACTTCGGTAAAAATTGAGCGTATCGATTTTGAATCTATAATTTCCGATTGCTTTAATGAACTCGAGTATTTAGACAATGCCATGAAAATCAAGAAGAATATCGAAGTTTCAAAGAAGCAATTTTTTAATGATAAGATGGGTATTCGTGAGATATTTAGAAATATCGTTTCTAATGCCATTAAATATATGGACAAAACAAAAGAAGTTAATATCATCAATATCCATATTAGAATAAATAAAAAGGAAGCCATTATATCCATTCAGGACAATGGCATCGGCATATCCAGGGATGTTCTGCCAAAAATATTTGAAATGTTTTACCGGGGCAGTGAACTATCAAAAGGTTCAGGTATCGGATTATATCTGGTAAGCCAGAGTGTGGATAAAATGGGAGGAAAAATTGATGTTAAAAGTACACTAGGAAAAGGAACAGAGTTTATTGTCCGTTTGCCGAACGATACAAGCAGATAGATAAAAAAAATCCCCATACAATAATGCACGGGGATTTTATAAAATTATTAAATAAGATATTATTTCCCTATCTGATTAGGCTTATCACCCCTTCTCCAATGATCTTCAATCTCTTCAAGCGATACTCCTTTCGTTTCAGGTATAAATCTCAATCCCCAAAGGATGCCCAGTACTGCAATAACAGAATAGATAAAGAAGGATCCCGCAGGATTGGGTTTGATATCATATGCCGCTTCAAAAGCAGCCATATCTTCTGCTGAGATGTCGTCTTGGCTGACAATACTTACTACATCTTCAATGTTTGATTCTAAGGATATATCGTATTTTTGAAGCACTTGAATCTGATCAGCAGATAATTCAGGATCAACTTTTTCCCTCACTATCTCAGAACCTATACCGAGTCCAGTAAAACCCCAGGCAATTTTTAGAAAAGTAAAAGCAACTAAGGCATTAAATAACCAGTTAGATAAAGAACCTATGCTCATTCCTAATCCGCGGACCTTAAGTGGGAATACCTCTGATATCATTAACCATCCGAGAGGCCCTAAACTTATTGCAAAGAAGAATATATATACAAGAACAGATCCAACAATCATAAATCGCATTCCTTCTCCAAGATTGTCTCTAAAGAGGAAGAAAAAACCTAGTGCCGCCAAGGCAATTGCCATGCCGCTTAATCCAATAAAATATAATTTTCTTCTTCCAATTTTATCAATCACGACCATAGACACTACTGTGGATAAAACATTGATTACACCTACGGAAATAGTGGCGGTTATCGCTGCTTTGGCACCTTCAAATCCAGCTATTAAAAATACAGTAGGAGCATAATAAATTATAGTATTTATTCCAACAAACTGCTGAACGAGCATTATACCCACTGCTATTATTAAAGCATTTCTTAACCAGGGTTTGAATAATTCTGTCCAGTTGGTAACAGCCTGTTTTTCTTTTTCTATTTCGGCATCAATTCTTTTGATTGACTCTTCAACCAGATCCGGATGTTCCACTTTTCGAAGTACTTTAATGCCTCTTTCTCTTCTATTATTACCCATTAACCATCGGGGAGATTCAGGCAAAAAGATCATACCTATAAAAAGAATAATGGCTGGTATCACACCAACATAGAACATCCATCTCCAGGAAAAAGGATTCGCTTCATTTGCAAATGCCTGATCACTGAAATAAGATACTAATATCCCAATCGTAATCATTAGTTGAAAAGAGGACACCATTGCTCCCCTGATTTTGGTCGGGGAAATCTCTGCGATATACATTGGTACTGTAAAAGATGAAATCCCAATAGCAATACCCAGGATAATCCGGCTAATCGCTAATAATCCAAGCGTTGGTGACGCGCCAGCAAGTATGGAGCCAACGGCGAAAATAATGGAAGTTATTATAATGATCTTTTTCCTACCAAAAATGTCTGTCAAACGTCCTGAGGACATAGCGCCAGCCACAGCTCCTAATAATAAAGCGGTTACTATCCATTCCTGTTGATCAGTGGTCAAATTCCAACTTCTTTCAAGAAATGGTAAAGCACCGGAAATAACTCCTGTATCAAATCCAAATAAGAGTCCTCCAGTGGATGCAATAGCCGCAATTACTACAACCAGACTTTTATTGTATTTTTGTTCAGTCATATGATTTACTATTTATGTTAAAAAAATTATTATTTACTTTCCTAAAAAGATTATGGTATCAAATATATCCCACCCAAATATAATTGTATTTTTTTTAGATATATTTTATTTGTTTCAGTGAAAATTATAAATATTTTTAATAGACTAGAAAACATGTGGGAATTTTTTAATACTTCTCAAAAAATTTGCGGCTAATAAAATCATTTTCAGTTAGAATCGCAATGAAATTGTAAAATATGATGACAGCAAAGCGCTTGGATAAGATACTGGTTTTACTTTTAATAGTTTGCATTTTTTTGAATACTCCCATAAGGGGGCAAACTGAAATGATGAAATTAGACATTGAAACCGCTTCCAGTCTGGCCAGAATACCTATAACCTGCCTGAATAAGGAATATCCAAACAAACTAAATCAGGTTCTAGGGGATATGGACGACCTGAAAAATCCGGAAGTACTCCACCCTGCTTTCTATGGTTGCTTTGACTGGCATTCGTCGGTTCATGGGCATTGGATGCTTATCAAGCTTGTCAAACTTTTTCCTGAAATACATGAAAAAACGGAGATCTTCAGAATTATGGACCAAAATTTAACGGCAGAAAACATTAATGCTGAAATAGAGTATTTTCAGGGAGAATATAACAAAACTTTCGAACGCACCTATGGATGGGCATGGTTACTGAAACTGGCCCAGGAATTGCATGACTGGGATCATCCAAAAGGCGAAAAATGGCTAGAAAATATCATGCCTCTGGCTCATTTGATCAGAGATAAATATACTGACTTCCTGCCAAATTTAACCTATCCAATACGTACAGGTGAGCACCCAAATACAGCTTTCGGGCTTTCCCTGGCTTATGATTATGCATCCAGTTTAGGGGATACAACATTTATGCTTTTGATAGAAAAACGGTCAAAGGGTTATTACCTGGAGGATAGAAACTGCCCGATAGATTGGGAGCCTAATGGTTTTGATTTTCTATCACCTTGCCTGGAAGAAGCAAACCTTATGCAGAAGATATTAAGCATAGAACTATTCCAGGCATGGATTGTTGATTTTATTCCGGATTTCTCTTCATTTACACCCGCTGTTGTCTCTGACAGGTCTGACCCTAAGATCGTTCATCTCGATGGATTGAATTTCAGCAGAGCCTGGTGCTTGTTAGGTATAAGCAATTCTATGCCAGGATCCGGGAATAAAGAATTGATTAGAAAAGCAGCTGCACATTTCAATAAGAGTTTCCCTCATTTATCAAGTGGGAATTATGAAGGAGAACATTGGCTTACTTCTTTTGCAATATTAGCACTCACCACTCAGCACTGATATGATCGGGAAATCCAATCCATTTCGAATTAATCAGATCTTTTTCTGGTCAGTGATCTCCGCGGCATTTATTGGGCCTGGTACCATTACAACAGCACTAAATGCTGGCTCGAGTTATCAACTTGATTTAATATGGGCTGTAGTGTTCTCCATTTTTGCATGCATTATCCTGCAGGAATCCGTTTCAAGAATTACGATTATTTCAGGGTTAACGTTAGGTGAAGCCATCCAGAAAAAATATGGGAAAAGAGGGATCCTGAATTTCAACATACTATTAACCCTTGCTGTAATTTTTGGATGCATGGCTTATCAGGCTGGAAACATAACGGGAGCTGTCCGAGGTGTTCAATTGGTCGTTAGTGGACAGAATACGGGAATAGTATTGATAATCTTTTTATTTGCCTTCAGCTTAATGTGGATTGAAAGGCTTAAGTTGATTACCGGCATTCTGAGTATTCTGGTAAGCATCATGGCCGTATTATTCCTGCTCTTGTCTTTAAAAACAGACTATTCAATACTGGATTTAGGTTTATCTTTTATACAACCTAAAATTCCGGATTCTTCAAGTATTCTTATCATTGGATTGATTGGCACTACCATTGTACCCTATAATTTATTCATGGGCTCAGGTTTAAGTAGAAACAAGGATCTCAAATCTACCAGGTTTGGATTGATCAGTGCCATTTTGCTGGGAGGATTAATTACAATGCTCATCGTAATAACTGGAACTATAATACAAGATGAGTTTAATTTTCAGACTATTTCATCAGCAATACAAACTAAAATGGGCCCTGGGGGCACATATGCATTTGCAATTGGACTATTCGCAGCAGGATTTACATCTTCAGTAACTGCTCCATTCGCAGCAGCAATTACTGCAAGAACTCTGATTCCCAACTCAAACAATAAACAAAAAAAGTTTATTTACAGACTGACATGGATTATCGTTTTATGCATTGGGACTTTATTCAGCCTCCTAAACTATAACCCGGTACTGATCATTATTCTTGCGCAGGCGATCAATGGACTAATACTACCATTTGTGGCAATATCAATCTTTTTTGTTATAAATGACAAGAAAATAATTCCGGGAAATAATAGAAATGGAGTGGTAGCTAATCTGATTCTGATGTTAATTGTTGGGATTATGATCTTACTGGGCGTTTTTCATTTATTAGCGGTGGCCTTTAATATTTTAAAGATCAGTTCAGATTTATATCTCAAAATTGCAATTGCAGGTATTATTTCTTTCATAACTATGGTATATATGGCTTCCTTTACACTGAAGAAAAGCCACATGGTAAGATAAAATTCCCTATTTATCTGCTGGGAAAACCCATTGATGGCTATACCAATACCATTGATTATTGTCTTTGCTTGGAACGGTAATAGTGTATAAATGCCGTCTTGATCCTAACTTTTGATTCGTAGAGATCTGAATCGTATATGGATCATTACCTGATTGAGTTACATCGCAATTTCCACCTTGTATAAAGCATTGTAATTGGTTAAAATCTAGTTCAACATGGCCAAGTATAAGTTTCAGAACAGGCGGATTTATTTGAGAAATCGTAGAAGAAGGAACTTTTCTAATCACCGGAAGCGCTTTCATGGAGATCTTTTCAGAGAACAATTCCAATTTCCCATAATGATCTGTCATAGGAAACCTGGGCAATGCATACAAATCAGAATAAACTGACATGACGCCTGAGTTTTGAGCGGCTGCCCCGATAAAGCCCATTTTCTTTACAATCTCGATCATGCCCTCGTCAAATTCACCATAAGGAAAGGCAAAAACACTGGGTTTTAAGTTTAAATTGGATTTTATTAGCTCCTGGGCCAGGTACACATCCTCAAAAAAAGTCTGTTGCCTGCTGGCTGTATCCATATCCAGAAAATAATCATGTGTATGTGTATGATTTCCAATTTCAATATTATTTTCCGCTAATATTTTCAGATCATTCCAGCTTAAATAGTCACCGCTACCCACAGTCTCAGTGTTGATGAATAAGGTAGCTGGAAAACCAAATTCCTTTATTATGGGAAATCCATGTTCCATAAAAGAGTTAAATGCATCATCAATGGTAATTACAATATATTTACCTTGAGTATCTTTAGAACGGAGTTTCAGAATGGCATCACTAAAGTTCAAAACTTCAAATTGATTCTTCTTCAGATAGGATAATTGTTGTCTGAATAATACTTTACTTATGCTGGTGCTCGGGTATTTTGATTCATTAAACCTATGGTATAAGAGGCCAATTATCTCTACTTCCTTATTCAGTTCAACTTCGACCGAATCTTCCGCAGGTGAGTTGGAGACTGGCTCTTTCGTATTGCCGCATGCAAGAAGTTGACAAATTATAATAGTATATAGTAATTTGATAATCAATATTTTATAGCGTATAGTTAAAGTTTTACCTTAAAAAAATTCTTCTTGTCCAGACTGCAGGAATCATATTTAGTAAGATTATTTTGAACTATGATCTCCCCTACTTTCTTTACGTAATCATTTCGTAATTCAGAGTACTTGTTTAAATACCATATCAATTCATAAGGATTACCTGATTCATATCTTTTTTCCCGGAACTCGTCGAAGGCCCAGGAATTCGCCAGGGTCAGGAAATAATCTTCAACAGACTGAGCCACATTATCATATTTTTTTAAATATATTACCAAACCGTCACGACTGGTTGATGCAGCCATTCTATTATCAAGTTTATTGTAAGACCAGATCCCGAAAGCATTATTGCCTTTTAAAAAAAATCTCGAGTTTCCCCAGCCCGTTTCCAGGATCGATTGTGCAAGTGTAATAGATACCGGATGAAGATGCTGTTTCAGGTTAATCTCCTTAAGACTTTCTGTTTTATATTTTTCGAACATTGAGTTCATAAAACCACTGTCAAGTGAGGTCAAGCGCTCCTTTGACCTTATTTTAGCCCATAATCGCTCTGTCCTGGATTTTTCATTTAAGAGATTGAACCTGACAACCAATATCGCCGGCAACAAGGTCTCAATATAACGTTCCTTCCTACTGGTTTCAGGAAAATCCTTAAATTTTGAGATATCTTCATAAATAACTGGTTTTACAGTGCTTCCATTGATTTTCAAGATATCTGAGGGTTTTTTTATGGATTTATATTCAATCAGAAGTGATAATTTTTCTTTCTTTACACCATAATTAATCGGAATAGAAAGAATTAATACCACTATCGTGAGAAATAAGATTACAAATAATGCTTTTATTGCCTTGGAAAGATAACCTTTAACAAACTGCATGATCAACATTAATTTCAATAAAGAAAATAAAAAGAATTCAGAAAGAATAGTTTTCCACAAAATTGTGAAACTCTTTATGGTCGCTTTCTTCTTATTCCTGAACATATCGGACCTTGTATATTCTCAGGAAAAAAGGCCAAAAATCGGTCTTGTATTAAGTGGTGGTGGCGCCAAAGGTATAGCTCATATTGGCATACTGAAAACAATGGAGGAAGCGGGATTAACACCTGATTATATCACTGGAACGAGTATGGGGAGTATTATTGGTGGTTTGTATTCAATAGGATATTCAGCTGAGGAACTGGAGGAGTTGGTTACTAGCGTTGACTGGAATGCAGTATTGACCAATCAAATTCCTTGGGACAAAGTAGCCATTGAAGAAAAAGACTATTACGGTCGCTATCTTTTGAATTTTTTTATGCAGAATAAAAAGCTCTCCCTTCCTAAAGGTGTGATTGACGGACAGGCCTTGATGGAATTATTTTCCCGGCTAACACGTCCGGTTCATGGAATTAATGATTTTAATGATTTCCCCATACCCTATAGCTGCGTAGCCACGGACATTGTTACCGGTCTTCCCATTACCCTGAACAAGGGATCCCTGGCTATGGCTATGAGAGCCAGTATGGCCATACCCTCCATATTTACCCCTGTAAAGATCGATGATCACTTACTGGTAGATGGAGGTCTTGTCAGAAATTTCCCCGTCCAGGAAGCAATAGACATGGGAGCCGATATTATTATTGGCGTATTTGTCAGTTCTGATCTAGCACCGGAATCTGAAATGACCTCAGCAATTGCACTATTGCAGCAATCAGCCTGGGTAACCAGTGCATTTGATACAAGGGAACAGATGAAAAAGGTTGACATCCTAATTGAACCCGATCTAAAAGGCTATTCAACAGCAAGTTTTACATCCGCAAGTGATATTCTTGAGCGTGGTAATGATGCAGGGCAGAATTATTATGATATCCTTAAAAACCTTGCAGATTCTGTCAAAAACTTAGGCAATTTAAACATGCCAAGAAAACTTGATGTGAGGGAGAGTTATCCGATTACTGAAATTGAGGTAATTGGTAACCAGTTCTTCACCAGTGAATTTATTATAGGGAAACTCAGGCTCCATCAAAATGAGGAAATCTCAATCAGTCATATTGAAGAACAGATAAACGTGTTATATGGAACACTATATTTTGAAAAGATCTGGTATGAGATCGTTGGCACTAATGGTGGATATGTATTAAGGTTACATGTCAATGAAAAACCTAAAACAGAACTCAAATTCTCATACCATTATGATACAGAAAATAAAGGAGGCATACTTGGCAATATCACCCTGAGAAATATGTTGCTAAAAGGAAGCCGTTTTGTTGCGGAGGCGGATCTCGCTGTTAATCCGGGTGTCTGGATGGACTATTTTAAATATTTTGGAAAAGGACAGAACATTGCCTTACGATTAAACGGGATATGGAATAGATCTGATCTTCCTTTATATGATAGCCTGGGAAACAATGTAAGTTTATTTAAAGAAAGGGATGTAAGATTAATCGCAGGAATTCAAACCACAAAAAGACAAAATAACACGCTCGGTGCCAACATCAGATGGTCGAATATATCCTTTAAGCCAAAAGTGGCATCTGAGGATATCAGGACGATAGAAAAATTAGTTTATAAAAGCACCTCACTTAATGTGTTTTTTAAGCGAAACAGTTTAAACCGGAGATATTATCCTACAAAAGGTTCTCTGGTTGATGTCACCCTGAAGTCTGTTTTCCAGGTAGATGGCAAGCTTGACCTGGTCGATAGCGTTGTAATTGATCCTGAAGAGCTTAATTTAAGTACCAAACGCATTAATGCCATTCATACAAGTTACACGCAATATATTCCAGCCGGGAAAAAATTTGCATTTTCGATCGAGGCAACCATGAATATATCTAATCTTGAAAGTAATACCCTGAACTTTTCTGAGTATTACTATATTGGGGGGTTTTTCCCGAGAAGATATAATTTCAGTCCTTATCTAGGAGGAAATCAGAGAGAATACCTAGCTGCAAATTTCTTCTATACAGCCGCACAGGTACAATACGAGGTATTTCGTAATTTATTCCTGAGGGGTATTGTAAACTACCTGGATTCAGAATATCCCATGAAATGGGTTTATACTGATTTGGATCCTTCCATTCTAGGCGATCGATATCGCAGGTTCGGTTATGGTTTTGCAGCGGGATTTAATTCAATTCTGGGACCAATAAACCTGGCTTTTGCAAAGGACAGTCATCGGAAAGGCTGGCAGACTTTCTTTTCGCTGGGATTTATCTTCTAGAGAGACTGCAGGGAATTCTTCTATTTTTTCAACTTATCAGCAAAAACCTTCTGTAATTTATCCATCTTAGGTTTGATTACATAGGTACAATAAGGTTGGTTAGGATTCAGATCGTAGTATTCCTGGTGGTAATCTTCTGCCTCATAAAACATCTCGAAAGGGACAATCTCAGTAACAATGGGATTTGAAAATGCTTCAGAGGCGTCTAATGCAGCTTTATATTCCTCTGAAAGTTCTTTTTGAGACTGATTATGATAAAATATGGAAGACCTGTATTGCGTCCCCACATCATTTCCCTGACGGTTAAGAGTGGTTGGATCGTGGGTACTCCAAAAAACTTCAAGCAACTCTTCAAAGCTGATAACATCGGAATCGAAGTATACCTGACATACCTCGGCATGTCCCGTAGTTTCAGCACAGACTTCTCTGTATGTTGGGTTTTTAACATGCCCTCCAGAATAACCGGAGATTACTTTTTCTACACCATTTAAGCTTTGGAAAACAGCTTCAACGCACCAGAAACATCCGGCTCCGAAAGTAGCCACCTCATTTTTATTATTGGATTGTGATTCCATATCACTATTGTTTTTGTGTGGCCTTGAGCAAGCAACAAATGAAATATTTATAAATAGTATGAATGCTAATAATTTCATTTTTTAAAGTATTATTAAATTAACTGAAAAATCGAAGTATTGTTTAATGTACGATTTGATCAGATCATTATCAGATAAACCTAATAATACAGTACCTGGCAATCGGGATGATCCGCTTTGAATCCATCAATTGTTTTAGATTTGAGGGAAGTATTAAAACAGGTTATCATTTCAAGAGCCATAAGAGATCTGATTGGCTTTAATGATTTTATTCCAGTATTTGATATATCGAGTTCTTTCAAATGATTTAAGGATGATAATGGATTCAGCTTTTTAATCTTGGTTCCTGATATTTTTAACACTTCCAGCGCCTTTAATTCACTTAGAAAGTCAAGATCGGTTATTCCTGTATTTGATATGTCCAGATGCTTTAACTGCTTCAGGGAAGTTATCGAACTAAAATCTGACACCGGAGATGCTGTCACCTTTAAAAGCGTCAATCCTTTATGAGCCTGTATTTTTGATATATCAGTTATATTTATCCGGTTTATTTCCAAACCTTTCAAATAGTACAACTCATCCAGAGGCTCAAGATCATTGATATCGATACTGTCTATTTTAATATTTTCCAGATAACTGATAATGTGCAGGTTCCGATTGTCAATTTGATACTGCTCTATTCCCGCATTTTCAGTCATGATCTCCTTCCATTCATTAGAAAGTCCCTCCCACCAGTTCACCAGGTAAACTGACCTGTATATTACCAGACATTCAGGATTACTGTCGATAAATTTTAGGATATCAGTTGTTTCAACCTGTGCATCATCCACATCCAGATACCTTAACCCTCTTAAACCGGATAAACTTTCGATAGAGGATACTCTTGTTCCCCTTAAATCCAGATAATCTAATTGTTTAAGTTCTTTAAGGGAATCAATATTGGATATGTTTGATGTAGCGGCGTCGATATAGGCTAAATTAGGCGTTTGAGTAATTGAGCTAATATCAGAAATATAGGTATCATGCATGTCAAGAAATACCAGGTTTCTGAAAGGCCATAAATCCGGTAATTTATCCGATGTTTTAAGCCCGTCAAGGTATAGGGAATCCTCCTTTGTGATCTCAGCAAGTTCTACAATCGATGGCTGCATACTCAGCGAAAATCTTTTTGAGAAAAGACTTTGCAGGGCAATGTCTAAATTATTCCACCAGGCCTGTAACTCTTCTGACTCAAATATTACCAGTGTGTTGGGATTTAAATTCATAAAATCATTAGCATCCTGGTTTGTTATACTGCTATTATCACAATAAATCTTTCTAAGGGACTTGGTTCCAGATAAATCAGCCAATGTTTGAATATTGGTTGACTCCAGGTTCAATTCTTCCAGAACAGGCAGACTCCTGATTGGGTTGATATCCGTAATTTCAGTCCCCTCAAGTATCAGATTCTTAAGAGATCCATTATTTGAGAGGGCTTCCATATTTGTAATATTACTGTAAGAAGCATCCAGATAATGTAATTGAGGAAATCTGGAGATCCAATCATAGGAATCAGATCTGAAGTGGGAAAGTTCCAGTTTGCTTAAATTCTGAAAGTCCTCTTCAAAGAAAATTGAATCAATCTCACAGTTATTCATTACCAGATGCTCTAACTTCGAATAGTTCTCAAGAATACTGATATCCTTTATCTGCAGATCGGATAAATTCAAATACCTTATTTCAGAAGCATATCTTATATGTTCAATTGTATCTATTTCAGTATCAGAAATATCAAGGTGTGTAATTTTATTATGAACTCTCAGCGGCGTTAAATCCTCAATAGAAGTATTCGATAAGTTTAGATATCTCAGTTGATTGAGTTTGAAAAGTGGTTCAAAATCATAAATATACCGGTTTGAGGACAGATCCAGTGAATCGATCTCTATAAGTACTTTCAACTCTTCATAGCCCACACTATCGTAGTAATTGAATTTTTGCTGAAAGATATATTTCCATTCAAACGACAATTCCTCCCACCAGTTCATCAGATCCTCTTTCTCACTTAGTTTTGTCGTGTAAAAACTTACAATTTTCAGATCATCCGTATTTTCATAATAGTTAACCTCAATATACCGTGTTATAGTTTGATTAATGGTATCACCCAGTACAGTGATCCCATTAAGATTTCGGTTCATTTTTACAAGATAAAACAGTTGACTGCTATCGTTGATCATAGGTTGAACATCCTCAATATCCAAGGTAAAGCTCACATTTTTAAAGAAGAATTCGACATCCTTTAAGTAGGCCTGCACATCCTTATTGGTAACGGTGGAGCGCTCCAGATCAAGATCATCTTCTACCTGTACATCCTCATCCCTGAAAAACTTACTGTAACTAGTAGTAATTATAATATCTTTTTCTCTTCGGGGTGTATAAGCATCCCCAATGGTATTCAGGGCGAATTCAAGGTATGTAACCAATTCCTTAACCCTTTCAACCTGAACTGCAGTTGAATCATCCTGCATCTTCCTGTAGGCATACAGGTTATTACTCATAGATGAGGCTATAAGCATCAGGAATATTAATTTTGATAAGCCGGTTTTAATTTTCATACAAAATAAAGTCTTTGAGAACCTTTTCATCCTCCGGTTTATATTTTACAATGTTTGAAATCAACCATCCTGTATTATTTCCCTTTCTATTGAAATATGATACTTCAAAATACCATTCCGGGATCTGGAAAAAATGGAATTTCAGATTTTTGACACTGACAAACAGAAGATTTCCCTTTTTGATCTCGTAAAGAAACATTGTTAAATAATCAGGTTTAAACTCCTTCTTCATATATTGTTGAACGCTGTCCGAATTACTGAATATCTTCCGCATATTCATAAAATCCAATTCATGACTCATAGGATGAAGGAATTTCTTGATGTAAGAAGTATCATTTATGAAGTAATCTTCAAATAATTTAAAATAAACACTCGAAATTACCCATTTATAACCCAGTCTTTCCTGCTCAAGGTTAAGGAATAAAATTACCTGTTGTAACTCGCCTTTATAGTAAAAATCAGCATCTACCTGAGCAAACCATCCATTATGATGAAAATCCAGATAGAATGGTGCTGACCTGTCATTTACCGATTCTACAAATTCCTGGGCTTGATCCTCATTCAGACTGGGATTCTCAAGATCAAACAGCATCTTCAGATAGGTTTTCCTCAATGAGAAACTACGATACTGCCTGTCGTCAGAATACAGCCGGTCACCCTTTTTGTTTTCCTCACCATTAAATCTTCTTATAAACTGGTTTACCTGTTTTGTTTCAGCATATAACCGGCTTTCGTCATCCATGTCACTCATGAGTTGAGCGTAAGATGATATATAGCTGGTGAGCAGTAAAAGAACAACTGAAATTAATTTCATGAAGTCGTTTCAGTGACCCTTATATCCCCAAGTAATACATCCCAGAATTCAATTATTCTACCCCTGATCTGGGTCTTCTTCTTTTCAACATATATCGTTATGTCCTTCTTGGTTGTATCCTTGTAGGTTAGACCGTCATCAGAAATTCCTTCAAACCTTTGATAAACAGTAATAACCCCCACATACTTACCATCAGGCTGGCGTTCGAGATCACTGATATAATGAATATTATACCACTTGATCATTACCTTATCATAATTCAGCTGATTTAACCTCATAAGATACTGTCGTACCTTATAGTAATTCACCTGTTCTCTATTGAGAGAAGAAACACCAATTTCCGCCTCCTCCACAAACAATTCCCCGGCCCTATCCATAACCCGGCTTGCTTCGGCCTGGTCAGTAGCTTTATCACCGATAATGCTTATGTATTTGCTAAGATCCCTTACCTTTTCAAGTGCAAGTGAGTCTATGGCCTTTTTCCTTTCCGGGCTTATTTCATCCTGAGCATTAACATAGCCACTAAATGAAAAAATTATACATACCGGGATTATATATTTTAATAGATTTTTCATAATGTCTCCTTTATCGTGATGTTAATTCGATTTCTTCTATTTTCCCCTGATCGTTGAAGATGAGTTTATCGATTTTATAGGGATTCTTCTTCTGATCCTTCAGATAGTTCAAATGTTTATCGATTGTTGTGGGCTTATCATAATCTTTTACGCCGTTCTCTCGATAGAATACAATGAATACAGGAGCATCTTTTGATGCAAAAAACTTTAATGTCTCATTGATGTTTCTGTTGGCATAGTCAACAGAATTGGCATCCGCTATAGCCTGAAAATTCTTTTCAAGTTGGGCCTCAAGCGTCAGCTCAGCTGGTTCCTTTTCTACTGGTTTTTCTTCCACAACTGGTGGCGGAACTTCTTTTACCTCCTCAACAGGAGCTGGTTCAGTACTAGCTGTTACCTTTTTCTTACTCTTACAGCCATTAATTACGACTATGCTGAAGATGAAAAGGACAACGTACAAATGGGATAACTTAATGTTCATAGTTTTATCTATTATAGTGATAATTGCCTCAAAGATATTCCAAAGTGAAATATGTGCCAATAAATGACCTTATTTATTTATTATCAATCTTTTAACCTTTTTGCTCAAGGAAATATTTAACAAGGGTCTCCCATTCATCAGAAAGACTTATCGAGGGCATTATTTTACCAGCCCGAGAATACCAGTAATTTGAATTCCATTCATCCCCCTCTACGCGATGGAGATAGGCATGGATCCAGCTCCCCCATTTGTCAGGTATATCCTGAGCTATCTGATGCGCTTTATCCCAGTCCCCCTTTTTATCATACCATAATGACTCCAGATATACTGATAATTCGGGAGGATGATCATTATTTAGTGATAATAAAAACTGGTCGTAATTTAAATCAGATGATCTATTCATGTCTTTTCAAATTCAATGGTGAAACATGCTCCTTTTCTTTCTTCACTTTTCAATTTTAAATCACCCTCCATCGCGTCAACAAACTTCTTAACAATGGAGAGTCCTAATCCTGTTGTACTCTCACCACCAGTGGGCTTGGCACTTAATTGTTGAAATTTTCTATATAAATTCTTTTTATCATGCGAATTAAAACCAGGCCCCTCATCCTCAATTTCAATACAAGCTTTTCCGTTTAAGCCATAGGTTTTTACAAATACATTCTTCCCGATCGGTGAAAACTTAATGGCATTGGAAACCAGGTTTTCGACGATCTGGAAGAAATAGTTTTTATCCAGAGTGACAGTGACAGGATTCAGTTCTTTATGAATTATGATAGACTTATCTTTTGCCTTATCATTGAATAAGTTTATTATACCTTCAGTTTCACTGGCCATATCAAATTTCTCAGGATCTAAATTCAGTTTCTGGGCATCGATAGCCCTGATATCCAGAATTTTTTCAATCATTAAATTCATCCGTTCCAGTGAATTAACTACGACCTGAGCATATTCAGCCTGCTCTTGATCCTTTTCTTCAGCATCATCATGTAACAGATGCGCTATAGATAAAGCACTGGTCAGAGGATTGCGCAGATCGTGGGCTACCATCCCTATAATATGACTTTTTTCCTGATTGATTTCCTCTAACTTATTTTTCTGCTTTTCAAGCATTAGCTTTTGATCTTCTAATTCACTGGTACGTTCTTTAACTTGCTGTTCCAACTCCTTTTGATAAGACAATTGCAGTTTTTCATTTTGCTTAAGTTGTTCGATCAATTCATTTTGAGCTATCCGCTTTTCTCTTTCTGATTCACTCATTTTGTAAGACAAACCAATAGAAAAGAAGAAGATTTCAAAAACTATACCGATCTGAATAGAATAAAAGAAGTCTTTTGAATAAGCTTCTCCTGTAAAGGCAAGAATAGAGCTGAAAAGCAACCCGATTCCCAGCGAAAGAGATCCTATGGTAAAATATCTGGCCAGCTGACTTTTCGTCTGGATGAGAGATATAATTAATCCGACCGTAAATAATGCTCCCAGGAACAATACAATTTGCGACAGATAACTTAAAATCCCGTAATCCTTAAAGATCAGATAATATCCTGCTTTAAACAACACAAAGCCGATTACTGCATATAGCAGATATTTACTGATCCTGTCCCATAAAGGATGGACCTCTTTTAGATTAAGAAACTTCCTGACAAATATGATATAAAATACAGCAGCGGATTGCATTATAAGCCAGACATAGGTACCATACTCTGGATGATTATAGAATACATATTTATTTAAGAACCCGAATATGTTAAGAAAATAGAGTGAAATAGCGATCATATACAGGGCGTAGTAAAAATATGTTTTGTCTCTGCCTATGAAACTGAAGAATATGTTATAGATGATCATTACCCACAATACGCCATGGAATATGCCCTGCCAGAAATTACGCCAGTCCAGGTTGGTCAATTCCTCAAACCGGTCTTGGCCATACAGCTTGAAAACTGGATAAGGTTTCCCAAATTCACCATTCTCCAGCCTGGCATAAAATTGATGTATTGAATCTTTTTCCAACCTCACCGGTACTGCATACCTGAAAGCGCCCGGGTAAGTCATCTTCCAGGCAGGCATTAATCCCCCACCCCTCACTACTTCTAAAGAATCCTGACTCACAACATGGTAAAAATCAAAAAAGTCAATATCTCCTAAATATAAGGTAAGATTTAGATCCGCGTTTGTTTTGTTTTGGAGATAAAAGTGCACCCAGTATACATGTTTTTTATCCAGGATAACTTCCTCATCCATTTGTCTGAATTTCACCCGCCTGCGTTCCAATAATTCATCAAGTGACTTACTGGCATCCTCGTCCAGGAAAATTTCCATGTTGTTTATCAGTGATCCATACTCATTTTGGATGGTATCCACTGTAAATGAGTTACTGTTATGCTGATCGGCGAATAAATGAACAGATATAAATGACGAAAGATAAAAAAACAATGCAATTCCTTTAAGAAATCTCATTAAATGGTTGGTTACCGGTTAGCATTTCTTACTTAATACGAAAAACTGATTCAAAAGATTCCGTACAATATTAGGATTAATATTATTTTAGAAGAGACTTTGCATTGAATTCCTTCTAAATACTTGTCTGTTCAATTCGTGAGAACGGGTGTTATTATAGTAATGGGATCTTACTGTTTTAAATAAATGGACAATTGACCTGGCAAGATGACCCTCGCCTGTCATTCTGTAGCCGAACCTTGATTCATTTAAATTTCCATGGTGAAGAGATTTGATCTGATTGATAATTTTATTCTCCCGATCAGGAAAATTTCTTTTCAGCCAGTCCCTGAATAATAGTCCAATCACACCGTTTAAACGTATCATGGTCATATTTATATCATCAGCTCCTGAAATAGATGATTCTCTTATCATAGCCGGGATTTCATGATCATTTAAACCCGGTATAACCGGGCTGAACATCACACTGACAGGAATGCCTTTATCTTTGAGTTTGTTTATAGCCAACATTTTTTTATGACCGGCCGATGACCTGGGCTCTAATTTTTGCCTTAATTCTTCATTTAGAGTTGTTATACTGAAGATAACATGAACCAATCTCTCTTTTGCTAATTCTGTTAGCAGATCCATGTCTCTCAGCACCAGTACATTTTTTGTTATTATGCCCACCGGATTTCCAAATTCAAGAAATACTTTTAACAGGTTGCGGGTTATTTTCAGCTTTTTTTCTACTGGTTGATAACAGTCTGTATTACCCGACATAACAATAGTTTGTGGAGTCCATGACCTGCTTTGAAATTTCTTTCTCAGGAGACCGGGAGCATCGGGTTTAGCAATTATCTTAGATTCAAAATCAAGAGAGGCATTGAAACCCCAGTATTCATGTGAATTCCTGGCATAACAATATACACATCCATGCTCGCAACCCTGATACGGGTTAATTGAATAGGTAAAAGGGATATCAGGACTATCATTTTTGCTTAGTATATTCCTGGGAGATTCATAAAAAATCTTGGTTAGAAGTTGCTCAATTTCTTCTCTATTATCGCTAGAGACTTCAGGCTGGTAATTTAAGTGTTGAAACTTATTTGCTAAGGTTATCTGAGCACCGCGACCTTTAATATAAACAGACATAATATTTAATATTACTAATTAATTTAGTAATACTAAATATTTTAGTTCTTAATAACAAATATTTTATTCGAATTTTTCAGCAATTTTATACGGATCAAAGCTGACGTTAAAAGAAGATTCGGCATCCATTGTCCCTGCATCCCAATAATCCGTTTGATAATGGGCCCTGATATTTTCACCAGTAACTTTAAGAGGGTATTTATAACCCTTATATTCACCCCATTCATCGACATTCATGATATTGAATCTCTGGCTGGTTCCGGGTGTTACATATTTCACCGGCAGATTTTTTTCGTTAAGGCTAAATCCTGCAATGAAGGAAGAATTTACAAAAACATCAAAAGCATCTTCCCCATTGACTTTTACTTCGACATTTTCACCACCAAATGCCAACAACTTAATATTGCGCATAAAAAACCTCTCATACCATTCCAAATAATTTGTCACATTTTCCGGTTGCATCATTGTTACCCTGTTATTTTTGATCAGCCAGCCATCATTGCGGTCAACGACCTGAAAATAGTGCACATCATTAATGATTCTATGATTCATGAATTTTGGTTCATCAAGGTTTATCC
>JAHEGY010000191.1 GCA_024644875.1 Cyclobacteriaceae bacterium | reverse complement strand
TATGAAAAATATAATTATAATTTTATCTATGCTAACCATTGGCTGTGCTTCTGTGGAAGTGAAAACTACTGATGCGCCTGACTTAGACCTAAGCACCTATAAAACCTATAATTACAGAGACTTGAATTTTGTGCGACATGATAGCATACCATACAGTGAAAACACATATAATTATTTCATTCAGCAAATGAATGATCATATGCAAGCCAGGGGATTTGTGCTATCTAATGAACCTCAATTAGTATTAAATATATTTGCAGTGGTTAAACAAGAGCAAGAAATCAAGGAGCCCGATTACAGGAAGTATATGGGCCAACGTCTTAATTTCCGCGAAGAACCTAAGGTCGTCTCATATGATGTTGGCGATTTAGTTATAAGTTTTATAGATGAACAAAAAAACATTCTCCTATGGCAGGCATCCTCTGAAATGGTCTTATCAGAGAACGATAATAAGATGAAAAAAAAGATAGAAAACTCAACGGAACAGATATTTGAAAAATTCCCCTTTTACTGAGCGGGTTTTCTCGGATTTTCATTTCATTTTTTTATAACAGCTACATAATTAATCTCTTTTATTTCATCTGAGAACATAACAAAGGTGAATTATTTCAAGGAAATCATCATTTTTTATTAGATTTATTAGTTGAACGGTCTTCAATTAATAGATTTATGTTTCATAGGATTATCCTATATATCTTATTTTTTATTATTCCTGGCCAATTCCTATTTGGTCAGACACAAGATCTCGAAAAAAAGGTCGACCATGTCATCTATATGATCGGAAATACGGGTAATAAAAAAGTAGCTGATTATACATCCTTGAAGGGTATGTCAAACCAGTTAAAAACAGAAAAGGATTCATCTACTGTGCTCTTCCTGGGCAACCTCTTCCCCCGGAATTTTTTCCCTAAAAGTATGAACCAACCGGAACTATATCTTGATAACAACGACTTTACAGACATTCTCTTTGAAATAGAAAACAATACCGATAATGTGTTCGTTAATCCGGGTCCATTGGAATGGACATTAGGAAAAAAAACCGGCTACCAGGCCGTAGCCAGTTATGAAGAACTCATTGAAAATTATCTTTTTAATGAAAACTCCTTCCTCCCAGACCTGGGATGCCCCGGGCCGGAAGAGGTGGAGATCGGAAATAATACAGTATTGCTTTTTATTGATACACAATGGTGGCTGAACAGGGAATTGAAAAATGTAGACTGGTTAAACCAGGAATGTGAGTATGAGAGTACCGGTGATCTCCTCCTCCAGTTGAAAGACGCCATTAACTACCACGAAGGAAAACATATTATAGTTATTGGGCATCACCCGATCATGAGCTATGGGAAACATAATGGATATTTACCAGCATACATCCACTTTACACCCCCGGTATTTGGATCTATCCATGTTCTATATAAAAATGTAGTCGGATACGAGCAGGACTTTGCCAATCCCGCCTATAAATCACTGGTAACAGGATTGAAGGCCATATTCGAGGGAGACCAGAATGTCGTTTATCTCTCAGCCCATGAGAGTTCCCTGCAGTATATGACATTAAATTACATACACCAGGTCATTAGCGGTACCGGTTCGAAAACAGAATATGTCAAAACTACGGATCAGGCTTTTACAAAAAGCGCACCTGGATTTATGAAGCTTGTCATTTATGAGAACAGGGAAGTTTGGCTGGAAAGCTGGATAGTGAATGAAAACCTTTCAACCGAAAGGATCTTCAATACATATCTTTACACATTGATACCTTTAAAATTCAAACAGCCAAACTATAATCTTCAAAAGCTGGAAGGGGAAAAAGTGCCGGTGCAGGCATCCACCTCGTATGGACTGCCAAAAAAGAGGCCAGGTTTGATGGGAAACAATTACAGGGCCGAATGGATACAGGTGGTTAAAGAAATTGACTATCTGGACATCAGCACTGTGCATGGCGGACTTAAGCCCATTAAACGCGGAGGGGGTATGCAAACCAAGTCTTTAAGGTTCGAAAATGACAAAGAACAGCAATATGTGATTCGTTCTGTTGAAAAGTTCCCTGAAGCTGCCGTGCCAGAAGACCTGAAGAACACTATTGCCGCTGATCTGGTCAAGGATTTTATCTCATCATCTCACCCTTACGCTGCCATGGTTATCCCATCTATGGCAGATGCTGTTAGCGTTTATCATACAAATCCCAATATTGTTTACCTCCCGAACGAACCGAGACTGGGCATTTATGAAGAAGAATTCGGTGGTCACCTGTATCTTTTCGAAGAAAGACCGATGAGTAAACTGAAAAAGTTAAAAAGTTTCGGGAATTCTGAAGACATTATAAGCACCAATAAACTTATTAAAGAATTACATGAAAATAATGAAGCCCATGTGGATCAGAAATTTACCTTGAAATCACGCCTCTTCGATATGTGGATAGGTGACTGGGACCGGCATGAAGACCAGTGGCGATGGTCCGAATTCGATGCGGAGGGAAAAGATAAGGTATACCGGCCCATACCCAGGGACCGTGACCAGGCTTTTTTCTATAATGATGGATTTATTATAAAAGCAGGCGCCCGGCAACCGGGTCTGAGCAAATTTCAGGGATTTGACTATGAAATCAGGGATATAAATGGTTTTAACTATAATGCAAGGTATTTCGACCGCTCATTTTTGACAGAACCTGACTGGGAGGATTGGTTGGAAACTGTAGATTTCTTGAAAGCTAACCTGACGGACAGCGTCATCTACAATGGGATTAGCACTTTCCCCCAGGAAATTTATAAACACTCCGGAGATAAAATCATAGAAAAGCTGAAGAAGAGAAGGGATAATATGGAAGCTTATGCCAGGGATTATTATGAGTTTCTGTCTGAAGAGGTGACTATAGTTGGAAGTGATGAAAAGGAATTATTTGAAGTAGAGCGGCTTTCGAATGAAAAAACTAAAGTTACTGTCTGGGATGTAAAACAAAAAACAGGTAAGCTGGACTATAAAATGTTTGAGAGGACCTTCGATCATAAAGTGACCAGGGAAGTGCAGTTGTTTGGCTTGGGTGATGATGACAGGTTCACCCTTAAAGGAGATGCTCATAAAGGAATTAATGTCAGGATCATCGGTGGATTTGGGGACGATCAGGTCCAGGATGATTCTAAAGTAAGTGGGCTAAAAAAGAAAACTATTGTATATGATACTAAGGATGGTATAGAAATTAACGGAACTTCGGAAACCAAAGATAAAACATCCAATAGATTAGGCATCAATTACTATGACCGAACGGCATTTAAATATGATTACTGGGCCCCGCTGGTATACCTGGATCTAACGCCTGATGATGGTCTCTTTATTACAGCGGATTTTCATTTTTATAAGTACGGATTCAGAAAAAATCCATACAGATGGGCCCAGAAATATTCCGTGAGGTATTCACCTTCTGTTAACTCATGGAAATTCAAATATGAAGGAGATTATATTGATGTGGCCGCCTATTGGGATGTTAATGTTAAAGTCGATCTCTACTACCCGCGGTATACGGATTATTTCTATGGCCTGGGTAATGAAACCTCCATCATTGAAGAAAATATAGAAGAGGAATTCTATCATTTCCGGTTCTCAAGTCTTGAAATTATACCGGTCTTAAGATATGATTTCGAAAATAGAAATCACTCCTTCGAAATAGGGCCTTACCTTAACTTTTACCGCCTGAATGATGCAGGAGATCTGCAGAGAAAATTCCTGTATGATTTCCCTGGTTCTGATAATGATGAGTGGCAGCCTTTTGTCGGCGCTATTGCCTCCTATTCGTTCGATACAAGGAATGACGTTAATGTACCAATGTATGGCATGTATCTGAAAAGCTCCATTATGCCTGTTGTTAATGCTGCAGATGATAGCATCCTCTTTACGAAATTGAAAACGGATTTTTCATTCTACCAAAGTACGGGAGGAACACTAAATACTGTTTTTGCGATACGGGCAGGTGCAGCCTTTAATTTTGGTAATTATATGTTCTACCAGGCCAACGACCTGGGTGGAAAAAACAATCTGCGGGGCCACCGCAGAATGCGTTTTTCCGGTGACCATGCTGTCTACCTGAACATGGAGGCCAGGATGAGATTGTTCAGATTTAATATGCCACTATTCCCGGGAAGCGTGGGATTATATGGATTTTTCGATACGGGCAGGATATGGTATAAAAATCAGGCGGGGATTGATCCGACAACACCTGAAGGATCCTCAGACATCTGGCATGCCGGATATGGTGGAGGAGTCTGGGTAGCTCCCCTCAGGCGATATGTATTTTCAATCGACTTTTCCACTTCCACCACTGATAATGATGTCCTGATGTTTTTCAGGTATGGATTTTTCTTCTGATGAAAAAATCCGGTTTTTTTAATGCATTGGTAATGCAGCTTTATAAATAATAAAAAATGAAACGAAGAGACTTTGTACAAACTTCAATAATGGGTGGCGCCTATGCACTTCTTCCATTGAATCCACTTAATTCATTCGCAGGATCCTTTAGCCCGGATAACACATGGCTCAACAAGTCAGATGACGAATGGTTCAACAAGCCTATGCGATGGGCACAACTGGTATTGGTAGAGAATGATCCGGGTAGTTTTGATCCGGATTTCTGGCTGGATTATTTCAAAAAAGTCCATGCGGATGCTGCCTGCCTTAGTGCTGGTGGCATCGTGGCCTACTACCCGACAATGGTTCCCCTCCATCATCGCAGTGCATGGTTGGGTAACAGCGATCCTTTTGGCTACCTGGTGAAAGGTTGTCGTGACATGAATATGTCCGTTATCGCAAGAACAGATCCTCATGCCACCTGGGAGGTGGTTGAAAAGAAACATCCAGACTGGATCCAGGTTGGATTAAATGGTGAAAAACGAAGGCATTGGTCGAACCCCGACTTGTGGGTTACCTGCGCCCTGGGTCCCTATAATTTTGAATTTATGAATGACGTGCACAGGGAGATCATGGAGTTGTATGAGATAGATGGCATTTTTTCCAATCGCTGGGCAGGACATGGGATCTGTTACTGTAAACATTGCAGCAAGAATTTTCATGACTACTCAGGACTGGATCTGCCGTCAGGAAATGACCGCTTGGATCCGACATATCAGAAATGGAACGAATGGAGAATTATCCGCCTGAAGGAACTGTGGTTATTGTGGGATGGTACGATGCGTAATGTGAAACCCGAATCCAGGTTTATACCCAATGGCTTCCCGGATAAGATCGTTACCGGGGCTCAGTCGGATATTTTCTTCACCGATCACCAGGCCAGAAGCGGTATGATCCCACCCTGGTCAAATGGAAAAAGAGCGAAAGAATTACGGGCGACGATGGGCATGAAACCGCTGGGGGGGATTTTCAGTGTAGGAATCGAAGAACAGTACCGCTGGAAAGATTCTGTACAGAACGAAGCAGAAATAAGGATATGGGTAGCCGAAGGAACTGCCAATAATATGCGTCCCTGGTTCGTGAAATTCTCGGGTGTGATCTATGATACCAGATGGCTGGACATAGTTGACCGGATTTATCAATGGCACTATAAATATGAAAAATACTTAAGAAATATTAGATCCCTCGCCAGAGTAGCGGTGGTATATTCTGAACAAACACAAAGAAACTATGGTGGCGAAAAGTGGCAATCTCACCTGGATTGGCATGAAAAGGGAATGTACCATGCACTGATTGAAGCCCGGATCCCCTTTAATATGGTCAATGACAGATTGCTCGGAGCCGGTGAACTGGAAAATTATAAGTTGGTTATTTTGCCCAATGTCGCTGCACTTTCGGATACACAATGTGATCAATTGCGTCAGTTTGTTGAGAAAGGCGGAAGTATTATGGCCACCTTTGAAACATCACTGTATGATGAAAACGGAGATCAAA
>JAHEGY010000096.1 GCA_024644875.1 Cyclobacteriaceae bacterium | reverse complement strand
GTACATATCATTAATATCAGTATGAAACCTGTCAAAGCTGAATTCATCAACTATGTACAAAACAATTAGCAAACTTGTAGCTAGTCCGATTGTAAGCCCGGTAATATTTATGATTGCATAAAACTTCTGTCGTGAAATATTCCGGAAGGCGATTTTGATATAGTTCCTGATCATATTTAAAAAATTTATCCTCTATCTGATTAGACCTTTATAATTCGATCTGGTTTCAAATTCTATCGGAAATCTCTAAAAATTATTACATTCGGTATTATATATCAGTATTCGGAAAAAATTATCAACTAATGGTAAAAATCGATTTGCAGTCATATTAATATCCGCTATTATTACGTTATTTATTTGATCATTATAATTTGAATTCGAAATGTTTAAAATGCACTATAGATTATTCACATTTCTGGTAATATTGGTTTTATTTCAATGTAAAACCGAGCACACTGATGATACAACTTCTGATCCCGGATCATATTCCTGGGGCACACCAACAAATACTGTTATTGAAAACGGATATTTTCATTCAAAAAGATCTTTGGATACTCTGGGTAATCAATTAGTCGGGGATACACTTATTCCCATTCTCATTAAGAATTCAAAGATGATAATAGAAAAATTGGAGCCATTGCAAATGGAAATGAAGATAATTGATGGAATAGAGGATTTCTATATCACTAAGATCGGATACGAGAAAGATACTTTTGACTATGAAATAAAGACCCTGATTGGTAAATCATACCTTATACTTTTTTCCGAAACCTCCTCCAGCCATGTTTATATTTTAAAAAATGAAAACATCATTTTACCGGAATCACGAAATAAAATATTTCCGGATTACAAAATATCCGGATATGCCGTTGGAGATGAGATTCTCAGGGATGATATACAAGTTGTATCAAAGGATCAATTTGGTACTATCTTAACCGAAGAAGCTATCCATATTGATAATGAAAATATATATTTCAAAGTAATTGGTTCGCGATACATTGAGGAAATCCGATGGTTGAATTTAAATGACAAAGAAACAGAAAAAATTATCAAGGAATTAAATTCAAAATTCACGAATGCTCCCTCTATTGAATATATAATTGAACCCAATGGTAAGGAGACGGAATTAATTGCCAGCTATTTCTGGTCTGAGAACGAGGTTAGTGTCATACTTTCCAGGACTACTGAATTCGGGGAGCTGGATAAATCCTGGACATTGACTTACAATAATCTTATTGTCTCGAATATATTAAACAATTTTCTTGAGCCTGAGATTGAGAATCTCTAAAAACAGAGTCATTAAATTCAAACTTCAGTTATCGAAATGATAGGTCCGTCCCTCGTCTTTATAAATAAAATACACCAGCGGGGGCCAAAGTGGCTTTAATAATTCACTGGCCCAGTTGTCATGGGCCTTTTCCAGGTTATCGGCAATCTGTGGATTTGCTGATAGTACATCTGTCTGCTCAAGGTTATTTTCTCCAAAATAAAACAGGGATCTTTCATTGAATTCGTCATTCCATACCAATTTCCATTCTTTAGTTCTGATCGCTTTCGTGTTGCCCCTGAACCAATATAAATTGTCATGAGGTAAATCCCTGGTATTTTCGTTAAATAAATATGGGAGAAGATCAACACCATCATAAATTCTATCCTGGGGAAGGTCGAGTTGAAGGAGAGAGCAAATAGTCCCGAAAATATCCATAGATGAAACCGGATTATTAAAATGTGAACCCTGTGGGATGTTACTACCCCATTTCATAATCATGGGCACATTCAGCCCCCCTTCAAAGTCAGTGATCTTTCCCCCTTTCAAAGGGAAATTATCTGTTGTATATGTATAAGTTGCCCCTCCATTATCACTAACAAAAAATATCAGGGTATTTTCATCGATGTTCATCTCTTTCAGATAGACGTGCAGGTCCCCAATGGCATCGTCAAGGCTCTGGATCATCGCATAATAAACCCTTTCAACAGGATCTTTAATATGGTTGAATTTCTCTACATATTCCGTGGGGGCCTGAAGAGGCGTATGTGGCGCATTATAGGAAGCAATAAGAAAAAAACTCGTATCCATGTTTGCCTCTATGAAATCTTTGCACTCCCGGGTGATGGCATTTGTTAAATATTCTTTTTCCTCTATTTCTTTACAATTTCGATAAATAGCATGTGGACCTTGCCTTTGGCCTTTCCAAATGTAAGTATCCGAAAAATCTTCATCGATTTTCACATTGACAATTCCTGGATCTTGCTCTGGAGCATATAGGGAATGAGAAGCATAAAAACCGTATTGATAGTCGAATCCGAAATTACAGGGTTCATTTTGTTCATGCACCCCTAAATGCCATTTCCCAATTAAGGCAGTTTTATATCCTTCCTTTTTTAATAATTCCGGAAGTGTAATTTCTGACGGGGGCAGTCCCTGTTTCCGGGCCATTTCGACATCCGGAACATTTTCAAGACCTCGTGGAAGCCATGGGTAGGAATCGACGAGGTATTTAAATCCGAAGTATTGAAGTCGGTTTGCTACATAAAACTCATGCATTTGATAGGTAAAGCCGAACCTTTGCGGATACCTGCCGGTCATAATAGCTGCCCGTGAGGGACTGCATACCGGGGAAGTGACATAGGCCTGATCAAAAATCACTCCTTCTGCCCCTAATTGATCAATATGAGGTGTATTTACTTTTCCTTCCCCATATAGCGTAATATCGGTTTTTCCCAGATCATCTACAATGATCAAAATGATATTTGGTCTATTGCCCACACTTTGCCCTACTGGTTTATAAAGCAGAAAATTCTTTTTGTCCTCGATCTGTTGCTGATCCCAGTTGATTATGAATTCATCTGAAGCCAGAGGCCAGAGCAAATAAGCAGAAATGGATATAACTATAAAGACTAATATTATGACACTATATTTCCGGCCC
The DNA here is from genome assembly GCA_024644875.1 of Cyclobacteriaceae bacterium. GTDB lineage: Bacteria > Bacteroidota > Bacteroidia > Cytophagales > Cyclobacteriaceae > JAGTVG01. The sequence continues at coordinate 16,070 of JAHEGY010000096.1, read as the reverse complement.
ATTTTTTTTTAATAGATAATTTGGAAGGCCAAAAATATATTTATTCTTTTAATTACCTCTTTTATTCTTAAGATAAAATGCAGATCTTTTTTAATTCTTAACCAGTTTAACAGCAGTTCCGTAGGCCAGCAATTCTGCTGATCCGGCCATCACAGCTGAAGTTGTAAAACGGACGCAGACTATTCCGTCGGCTCCCATTTTCTTGGCATTTGCAACCATACGATCAAGCGCCTGTTCCCTTGATTCAGCCAGCATTTTGGTATATTCTGTAATTTCACCACCGATAATTGTCCTTAATCCGGCGAGTATGTCTTTACCAACGTGTCTGGCTCTAATGGTATTCCCTTTTACCAATCCAATGGTTTCACTGATTTCGTGATCCCTAAAATTGTCTTGAGTTGTGATTAACATTTTTAACAAAATTATTGTTCAACATTGTCAGAATAGTGATCATCTTCCTTGTTTTCCAGCCGGTCCTTAATCACCTTGGCAAACAGGAATCCAAGACCAATTACTGCAACCAAACCTATTATTCCATAGGGAAATGCAGCAATGAGGCCCACAAATAATGCTATGATCCAGATAAGTGCCACTATGATGAGAAAAACATATCCTATGTATTCCATATTTCTGTGATTTTATACATCAATTTACATAAAAATTGACTTAAATAATTTTTTAAAGCATACTATTTATTTTCATTTCTTTAATTCCGGATTTGAAATATTGATTTTCCGAAATCTATCCTTCGGGTATGAATTTAATATAAACCAAAAAGCTTATTAAAATAGAAAAAATTGTAATTTTCATATGTGAAAAGACATTAAGTATGTGGGCAAAAATTAAGAATTTCTTAAGGAATGAGGCAGTTTATCTTATTGGATCTCCTACTTTGGTTTTATTTGGGATCGTTATTTACGGGATTTTCTTCGATCATTGGTATAAAGATGTATATAACATAGGCCTTGCAAGCCTCCTGCTTTATGTTCTTTCAATCATATTCCGGTTTCTGGGTTGGTTATCCGGAAAGTTTAAACATTAGATTTAAAAATTGTATCTTTGTTATAATTGTAGTAAGGACACTTTTAGGGTTTAAAATGGTTTAAGTCTGTGTTTTCAACTATATTTGGGCGCGATATTTGCTTAATTTTTTAAAAATTTATTTGCCTTTGTAACTGATTAGCATAAAATCATTCTTTTCCTTGTAAGAAAGAATGTAATTCAAGGACATATGATTATGATAATTTACCGCTATTTGGTTTCATGGGATCATTGAAAAAAAATAATCAGATGAAAAGATTAATACTGTTTTTTCTATTTAATTTCCTCCTCATCTCTTTTTCGTTCACCCAGGTTAGCTATAAAGTAGATGAGGGAAGTACTATGACCATCACCGGCACGTCGACACTTCATGACTGGACGAGTAAGGTAAATGAGATCAATGGAGATTTTGTATTTAAAAACGAGATACAGGATAAAAAACTTCCAAAATCTGGAAGTATAGTTGAGCAAATCAAGATGGTGATTCCAGTCTTAAGTATTGAAAGCCCCAGGGGTTCAACGATGGACAAAAAAACATATAATGCCCTTAAATCAGAACAGAATCCCAATATGATTTTTGAAGTAAAAAGTGATAATATCGAACGTATAATAGATAAATCAGTAGAAAAATTTCTTTTAAAAGTTACTGGCGATTTGACCGTCGCAGGGTTTACAAAGGAAATCACAATTGATCTGGAAGGTCAGAAATTACCCTCAGGTCAATTAAAATTTCTGGGAGCATACCCTATTGATATGGTTGAATATGAGATAGAGCCTCCATCAGCCATGTTCGGCCAGATCAAAACCGGAAAAGATGTTGTTATTGACTTTGATTTATTATTGAGTGAAAATTAAGAAGTGAAAATCCTATTTACAATGAGACAATTATTTAGTATTATTACTAAATCTATCCTGTTATTCGTGACCTTAATGTTAATAACGTACGATTCAAATTTAACAGCGCAGGAAGATAGTGGCGATGAATATACAGCCTTTGAGCAATCAATACCGGGCTCTAATATATCCGTCGAAATGGTTCCTATTCCTGGAGGAAACTTTAAAATTGGAAGTCCTGAAACAGAACCAGGCAGGGATACCGATGAAGGACCACAAAAAGAAGTGGTAGTTGATGGATTCTGGATGAGTAAATTCGAGATCACCTGGGATCAGTATGAACTGTTTATGTACGCCGAAAATATTGTAAAAGACTCTATTCTAATAGAAGAGGACCTCCTGAGGGATAATGAAGCGGATGCCATTATGCGACCCAGTCCACCCTATGAAGATCCCTCATTTGGAATGGGGAAATATGGTTATCCGGCAGGAAGCATGACACAGTTTGGGGCATTAATGTATTGTAAATGGTTATCTTTAAAAACAGGTTATCTTTACCGTCTGCCAACTGAGGCTGAGTGGGAATATGCTTGTCGGGCCGGATCAGAAACAACCTACTTTTTTGGAGATGATATAGCTGAATTGGATGATTATGGATGGAGTTACGAGAACAGTCAGTACAATTATCATAAGGTAGGTGAGAAAAAACCTAATCCATGGGGCTTGTATGATATGTTGGGTAATGTTGCCGAGTGGACCCTGGATCACTATTTTGCTGATATCTATGCACAATGGGAAGGTGATGACCTCATAAATCCCTGGTCAAAACCTCAGGCACTGGACCCCAGAACAGTTAGAGGGGGCAGTTATGACGATGATAAGGATAAACTCCGATGTGCATCAAGAGTACCTTCTAATCCTGACAAATGGAAACAGAGAGACCCACAGATCCCCAAAAGTTTCTGGTGGAATACTGATTCTCCCTTTGTTGGTTTTAGGATTGTACGATCTTTCAATAAAATGACCCAGGAAGAGATAGATGCTTTCTGGAGTTTTAACCTTGATGAAGACTAAAAGACTTTTTTAACTCAAATAGATAATATTATGAACGAAAAACTTTCTGTAAACCGACGAAATTTCGTGAAAGGTTCCGCTACAGTTGCCGGAGGCGTTATGCTGGGGGGATTGCCTTTAAAATCACGAGCAAAATCTGCAGCCAATGATACTTTAAAAATAGCCCTGGTAGGGTGTGGCGGCAGAGGCACTGGAGCAGCTGTTCAGGCACTCAGTGTGAAAGAGAATGTAGAACTCGTAGCCATGGCCGATGCCTTCCAGGACAGGCTTGACAGCAGCTATGAAAACATCTCCAAAAAAGTGGAAGATAAGAAGAGGGTAAATGTCAAAGATAAGGATAAATATGTAGGCTTTGATGCTTATAAAGCAGCTATTGATTTGGCTGATGTTGTTATCCTGACAACTCCCCCAGGCTTCAGGCCAGAACATCTAGAGTATGCTATCAACGCTGATAAGCATATTTTTTGCGAAAAACCACTTGCAACAGATGCACCCGGGATCCGTAAAGTCCTTGAATTAGCAGAAGTTGCCAAGGCTAAGAAATTAAATGTAGTAGTTGGACTTCAGAGACATTACCAAACTGTCTACAGAGAACTTATGAAGAGGGTTCATGGTGGTGAAATAGGACAAATAACCTCCACTCAAGTTTACTGGAACGGTGGCGGTGTTTGGGTTCATCCGAAGCAGGATGGCTGGACTGAGATGGAATATCAAATGAGAAACTGGTATTACTTTAACTGGTTGTGTGGCGACCACATTGTTGAGCAGCATATTCATAACCTGGATGTTTCAAACTGGGCTGTTGGCGGACATCCTGTGATTGCTCAGGGAATGGGCGGAAGAGAAGTTAGAACAGAAAAAGAATATGGGGAAATATTTGATCACCATTATGTTGAATTCAAATATGATGATGGCACTGTTATGAACAGTCAATGCCGTCATATCAGAGGCTGTTTCAACAAGGTTGCCGAGCAGATCATAGGTACAAAAGGAATGGTTGACAGTACTGGAGCATTGTATGATCTTAAAGGTAATGTTATCTGGAAACATCGTAATACCGATGATCCAAACCCATATCAACAAGAGCATGATGAGTTGTTTGCATCCATTGTTTCAGGCGGTGTGATTAATGACCTCAAGTTTGGTGCAGAAAGCACAATGACAGCCATTATGGGACGTATGGCAACGTATTCCGGTGTTGAGATCCATTGGGATGATGCTTTGAATTCAGATATTAAACTCGTACCGGATACATTCAGCTGGAATGCAAATCCTCCGGTTATGCCGGATAAGGATGGATTCTATGCAGTTCCTGTACCTGGTGTAACCAAGGTAATATAAAAAATAAAGTAATTTAAAGTGAAAAGCATCAGGGCTCTCCCCTGGTGCTTTTTTTTAGAAGCATCTACTAAACTGTGTATGTGAGGTTCGGTTCCGAAATCTAATCCTTTTTTTTATTTAAGGAAATCCGGTTCTCCAATTTCGCGACGTCTTAATCTCCCTCCCTCCTCTTCTACAATAATTGCTTTTACATCAGGCATATCATATAGTAAAGCGGATCCATCCTTTACTCCCAAAATACTTAGGGTTGATGCGAGAACATCAGCTTCCATACAATTCGAAGCCTGAATTGTGACAGTTCTGGGTGTTGTAAGTCCATATCCGGTTCTTGGATCGATAATATGTCCGTATTTTACCGAATCTATTAGAACATAACGGTAAAGGTCACCTGACGTAGCAATGGAAGTATTGGTTGCATACATCACTTGATTATCGTCTTGAAGATTTTCAAGTACCAATTTCCAACCCTTCTTACCGGGAGGAGCTTCACCTGTCCGGATATCCCCGCCGCCGTCTACAAGCAATTTATTTATGCCGGCATTATAAAATATGTCGTATATTTCATCCACAGCAAATCCTTTTGCTATCCCGCCAAGATCAAGTTGCATGCCCTCCTTACCAAGCAACACTTTTCCGTTATCAGGATCAATATGGATATTTTCAAAACCAACACGCTCAGATGCATTATTGATCTGTTCAGGTGTGGGTATCCTATCCTTTCGGCCGGCCCTTCTCCAAAGTTGACTATATGGCCCAATGGTAATGTCAAATATTCCATTGGTTTTAATAGCCCACTGCTGCCCTGTTTTTATTATCTTCAGTAATTCCGGGCTAACCTGTATATATTCACCACTTCCCGAACTTCTTGATAAGCGGTTCAATTCACTATCGGGCAAGTAATCGCTCATGATATAATTTAATTGATCAATCCTGTTGAAGGCTTCAACACTTTTTTGCCTGGCAATATCCTCCTGATCTGTATAGCAGATTATCCGGAAAATAGTCCCCATACTTTTATGAGAAAATTCATAGCGTTGGAATTTTTCATCAGACTGCGAAAAGATTTTTCCGGGTAATAAAATTAATATGATGAAGATTTTAATAAGAAGGTTCATAAATTAAATAAAAAGCATATTTTTATCATATTTGTATGTAAAATTACTTTTTAGTTATCCAATACAAAATTTATACCATAGAACCTTATGGAGAACTTTTTAAACTTAAAAGGAAATATTAATCACTCTGTATGCAGATGGTGTTATGAAGACTTGACTCTTGATGTGCTTTGTGCTGAAGCCAAAAAACTTGGAATAAAATCTATCGATCTGCTGGGCCCGGATGATTTTGAAACTGTACATAAACATAAACTGGATTGTGGCATGGTTTATGGATTGCCTGATACATATGGCATAGAAAAATGCTTTAACCGTGTAGCCCATCATGATGACTTATTCGAGATATACCGGGATTTGATCCCTGTTGTAGCGGCTGCTGGTTTTAAGAATATCATCTGTTTTTCAGGCAATCGTGAAGGACTTTCTGATCCTAAGGGTTTACAAAACTGTTATTTGGGATTACAGCGTATCATGCCACTGGCTGAAAAATATGATGTGAATATTGTAATCGAGTTGTTGAACAGTCTTGTGGATCATCCGGATTATCAATGCGATCATACCGAATGGGCAGTAGAGCTATGCAGGCAGCTGGATAATGAACATTTTAAAATATTGTATGATGTATATCACATGCAGATAATGGAAGGGAATATTATAAGTAATATTCAGAAATATTTTTCTTATATCGGACATTATCACACCGGTGGTGTACCTGGCAGGAATGAAATTGATTCATCACAGGAACTAAATTACGAGGCCATTATGAAAGCTATTGTTAAAACCGGGTATTCCGGATATGTAGCACAGGAATTTATTCCACTGAAAGATCCCGTGACATCCTTAAGGGAGGCTATAATTCTCTGTGATGTTTAAAACGAATTTGTACTAAAAATAAATAAAAAGATGAAAAGAAGGAATTTTCTAAAAAAATCACTTTCAACAGGTGGCACAGCATTAACTGCATCCGCAATAGGCGTTCCTGTTATCGCTAAAACCATCCCCGGCAAAAAATTTAAATTATTTGAAAAGCACCAGTTCAATCTCAATTATGCCCCTCACTTCGGCATGTTCAAAAATATGGCTGGAGATGACCTGATAGACCAGATAAAGTTTATGGCTGATGTCGGCTTTACAGCCATGGAAGATAACGGAATGAAAAACCGGACAAAAGACACTCAGGATAAGATAGCATCGGAAATGGCCCGATTAAATATGAAGATGGGTGTGTTCGTTGCCCATACCATATACTGGCGGGAACCAAACCTCACCAGCGCCAATAAAGACATGAGGTCTGAATTTCTTAAGGAAATTGCTGAATCCGTCGAGGTAGCAAAAAGGGTGAATGCGACCTGGATGACCGTAGTGCCGGGACATGTGGATCTGAGACTGAAAATCGAGTACCAGACAACAAATGTGGTTGATTCATTGAAGATGGCTTCCGAAATCCTGGAACCAAATAATCTTATTATGGTACTTGAACCATTGAATTTTTATAATCATCCAGGTTTGTTTCTGGAAAGAATTCCACAGGCCTACGAGGTATGTCGTGCTGTTGGCAGTCCCTCCTGCAAAATTCTGGATGATCTTTACCATCAACAAATTACCGAAGGGAATTTAATACCGAATATAGATCATGCATGGGATGAGATCGCTTATTTCCAGATTGGTGATAATCCAGGCAGAAAAGAACCTACTACTGGGGAGATCAACTATCTTAATGTTTTTAAGCATATAGACAGTAAAGGATTTAAGGGAATCATGGGTATGGAGCATGGCAACTCAAAACCCGGGGCGGAGGGAGAGCAAGCCCTGATCGATGCCTACAAGACCGTTGATGGTTTCAAATAAACAATTCTGGCTTCCCTGATTCTTCATGGAGACCATAGATTATGTCGTCTGCACTGGATCACTGCCGCTAATCTTTTTTAAAGACCTTCTAAAAATCGTTAACGATCTTTAAAGTAATATCTGTAACCAATATGGCGATAATGTAGTATTATTGATATAAGGGTACATATTTTGCTCTTTTTATTTTTGATATTGTGATCGAACATCCCCCAATATGTGGTATTTTGTTAAGATGGGATTGTTTATTGTTTCGAAACATTTCGAAAATTAAAATTTTAGTTAGATTTTTATCTAACATCAAGGTCAAAACATGCGATTACTCACTTTTTTTCTGTGTGCCACAACACTTATCCTTAGTGTGGATAGTCTATGCTACGGTAATCCTTTATTAGACCCCATCGATGACCAGTACCTCAAACTTAAGATCGATTCAACACTCTCTTCTGATTCAGTTCAAAGACTACATTTTGTTCAATACCATATCAGGGAGGCCCATCAATCACTGAATACCAATCAACTGGATACAGCAATTACTCATGCAGAGATGATCACGAATTATGATGTAAATCAGATCCCGGGATCACTTTTATCACAAGCTTATTACATCATTGGAAAAGCAAACAGGATAAATAACAGAACGGACCTTGCGCTGAAAAATTATCTTGTGGCTATTCAAAAGCTAAGGTATTCAGATGAAATTGGATATAGATCCGTCATTTACCAGGAACTGGGAGCCATTTATAAGGAAAATGGCTGGATTAGCAAATCCATAGAGAAATATATCGAAGCTTTGAAAGTTGAGGACAAACTTGAAAACGAATACAAACAAATAGAATTACTGAATATTATAATAGGATTATACCTTGAATCAAATGATTATAAGAATGCAATTCTCTATCAGGAGAGACTTTTACCACTGTATTCACGACACGACTTGCATAAGGCGCTGGACTTAATGCAAAATATTTCCGACAATTATATGATAGTAAAAAACTATCAGTCAGCTGTCTTTTTACAATCCCAGATATTAGATGTAAAAAAGAAATATAATGATGTAGAAGGGCAACTATCGGTCTTACTTGAATTCCTGAAGATCTATCAGAGACAACAGGATTTTACAAAACTTTTCACATATCATAAATTCTTCAGTAACCTATACCATAGCCAGAATAAAAAAGAACTTTCTGTTAATGCAAGATCATTAAAGGGCGAGAGTTTACTTATCCTTGGTGATGTATTTACAACATTCGGCAATCTTAATGTAAAAGAAAACTATGAACGGGCCCTGTTATATTACGATACAGCCAGTTCGATCTTCTATACATTGAGTGACTATGGCAAAGTTGCAGAGGCTAAATTATCAACGGCAAAAATTTATTATAATCTTAAGGAATATAAATCAGCTATTGAAAATTGTGAACTGGCCGTTCCCTATTTCATTCAGGATAATAACTATTATCAGTTGATGTTATCTTATGAGTTGATTTCTGAGTCCTACATGAAATTGGATAAATTCAAACCTGCATACCAGGCCCAGGCTCAGTATATAAAATATTCTGACAGCCTTGATGACATCAGGACAAAGCAGATAGATGACCTGATTGACCAGTACAAGGAGAATACAAACCGGATAGCTTTTCAAAACCTGGAGCAGGCCATGTTGCAAAAGGAGCTGGATACGCTATCAGACGAGTTACTGCATCTTGAAATCGAAAAGCAAAACCGGGATATTGAACTTCTGATCAAGGAAAAATCCTTGAATGACCTGGCTCTTAAAAATGAGCAACTCAAAAACGAACAAGTAACAAATGAGAACATACTTCTCCAACAACAGATAGAGGCTGAATTAAGAGAAAGAAAGATTCTGAATCTTCAAGCTGAAAGTAGCAGGCAGGAAGCTGAGTTAAAAAATCAACAACTCTATCAGATAACCAACGAACAGCAGATATATGCGCTTGAACAGGAAAAGAAATTAAGCGATCTGCAATTACAAAAGGGTGAGTTTCAGAAAATGGTATATCTCTTAAGTTCTATCATCATATTTATCTTGTTAATTTCAGCGGTTATAGGATATTTTAATATTCGAAAATCAAAAAGTAAAATCTCTGCGAAAAACAAATACATTGAGAAGCAAAATAAAAAGCTAAAAGATCTGAATGAAGAAAAGAACCGGCTGATACGAATAGTAGCCCATGACCTTAAAAACCCGCTAACCAGTGCGCTCACATTGTCTGAAATAATTTATAAGAGATTTGGCAAGGGCACAAATGAAGAGCAGCATAACATAAGTCTTATCAGGCGATCCCTCCGGCGTATGCAGGAAATGATCAATAAGATCCTGGATGTAAAAGCAATTGATTCAAAACAATTAAATCTCGAATATGAAGCCGTCAATGTCAGGCTGATAGTCAACTATCTTATTGAATTGTTTTCCCGAAAAGCTGAAAAGAAAAACATTACCATACTTAATGAAACCGAAGAATCATACATACATGTTGACAGGGATTACTTCATACAAATCCTGGAAAATCTGATATCCAATGCGCTGAAGTTCTCTTCAATGAATACCAGTGTCAGAATTAGCACACAGGAATACGACGATTCCTGTCAGATTTCTGTAGCAGATGAAGGGCCTGGATTTAATAAGGCGGAACTGAAGCGGCTGTTTCATGAAAACACAAAATTATCCCCTAAACCTACAAATGGTGAATCCGGCAATGGCCTGGGTCTTTCTATTGTAAAAAAGTATGTTGAAGCCATGAATGGAAAAGTCTGGTGTGAGACGAAACCCGGACAGGGCTCGACTTTTTATGTTGTATTTGAAAAGGAAATGGTACCTGCCTAATAAATCTACCTTCTAGGCTTTTACACTTTTAAGTGATTCTATCAGATTCTTTGTATTTCGATAGATAATATAGGAAACGCACATCAAACCAACAGAGGTGAAGAACATAAATACAGGTGAGAATCCCGGTATATAGACATATATGATGTCAAGAATAAAACCTGATATTCCGGCTAGAATCCCAAAAGAAGAAAGGGCCAGTAAGGTAATTACTATCTTATTGGAATTTTTTACATCTAAAAGTATTTGTTGATATGCTGCCTTATTATCCATAATTTATTTGTTTCCTAGTGTTGTCCAATTTACATGCCAATAAAAAAAATTAGGTCTATTGCAACTAAGGGCATTATTTGTCAATTCTTTATGTTCATAATCGAGCAGACTTGTTCGATTACAGGTAAATTTTGATAAAAATCAGGTTGATTTCTTACGAATCAGGAAAAAATTCCAATAATACATTGTGAGTCAATCCAATAAGCCTATTTTTGCACAAAAATCGTAAGAAAAAGCATACCCGGGATTTTTCATCGTTATGTCTTTAGAATTATTCTGAATATTTCATGAGAATACAATGCGATTTTTCAGCGGATTTTATTATTTGCTTATTTGAGGATTAAAAATTTTTAGTTAAATGAAAATATTAGCGATCGGCCGGAACTATGTAGAACACATTAAAGAGTTAAATAATGAAAGACCGGATGAACCGGTCATATTTACCAAACCGGATACTGCAATGGTAAGGAACAATCAACCATTTTATTTTCCGGATTTTTCTACAGATATTCATTATGAGGTTGAATTAGTCCTTCGGTTATGTAAGATGGGTAAAAATATTCATGAGAAATTCGCACACACATATTATGATGCCATAGGCCTGGGTATAGATTTTACGGCCAGGGATCTTCAGACTAAAGCAAAAAACAAGGGGCTGCCCTGGGCGCTTGCAAAAGGCTTTGACGGCTCTGCACCTGTTTCCGAATTTCTTCCGCTAAGTGATTTTAAAGATATAAACAATATTAATTTTTCATTAAAAGTAGATGGTCAGGTAAAACAACAAGGGAACTCATCCCTTATGTTGTTTAGTTTCAACCAGATTATTTCTTATATATCAAAATTTATTACCCTCAGAAGTGGTGATCTGATATTCACTGGAACACCAAAAGGAGTTGGGCAAATAAAAATTGGCAACATACTTGAGGGGTATATTGAGGATAAAAAGCTATTGAACGTTGAAATCAGGTAAAGTAATATACTATATCACTTTATTTCTTCTAAGTATTAATTTGTTCGGCCAGGAATCAAAGAATACTGAAGACTATTTTTTCCCGGTGCGCCCAAATGAAAATAATTATCTTTCCGGGACTATGGGTGAGATCCGTTCAACCCACTTTCATGCCGGGATGGACATAAAGACGAGCGGGAGATCTGGCTTACCGGTTTACGCTACCATGGACGGACATGTGAGCAGAATAAAAGTCTCGGCGGGAGGATATGGCCATGCACTGTATATTTTACATAACAATGGTGAGACATCAGTTTATGGGCATTTACTCAGATTCAGGGAAGATGTTGGTAAATATGTAAGGGTACAGCAGTATGAAAAGGAATCATTCCAGGTTGATCTTTTTCCAGATAAAAGCGCATTCCCGATAAATAAAGGAGATCTTATCGGTTTATCAGGCAATACCGGATCTTCCCAGGGCCCTCATCTCCACTTTGAGATCAGGGATGAAAACCAGCGGCCAAAAAATCCTTTAAAGAAAAACTTCAGCGAAGTTAAGGATAATATCCCTCCTATCGTTTATGAATTTGCATTGAAAACCATGAATATTCATTCCAGGATTAGCAATGAGTTTGGGAAAATAGAATATAAGGTTAAAAAGAATGGCAAAAATTATTATTATGATGAACCCATAGAGGTTAATGGAAAGATAGGATTACAAATCAAGGCATACGATAAGTTGAATGGAGCCCACAACAGGAATGGTATTCCCTATATTTCTGTTGAGATGGACGATGAAAAGATCTTTTCCGTGCAGATCGATTCTTTCAGCTTCAGTGATACACGCCATGTAGTTAATTATTATGATTTTGAAGCCCGCAGGCATAAAAATGGTACATTTCAAAAAATGTACCTGGATGATGGAAATAAATTACCGCTATACCCGGTGGTAAAAGATAATGGTTTTATAATTATTAATGATGAAGAGACACATAATGTTAAGGTATATCTGAAGGATGTGTATGGAAATAAATCCGTTTTTTCCTTTGTACTAAAAGGTACCCATCCTGAGACACAGCTTAGCAAAATATCAGATCGATCCCCGGATAAAATAATAACAAAGTTGTATGAAAAATATTTAAAGATTACAGCACCCATTTCTTCGGGAACCGCCAATCATTGTGTATTGTATTCAAACAGAATGATGTACGAGATAATTCCATCATACCAATCAGAGGATCATGCCGTTTATATCTGGGATATGAATCTCGGATTACCTGATTCTTTAAATGTCTGTGATATTTCAAAGGAACTCAATTATGAGGTTATGATACCTTCTACAGTTGATTTTAATTTCTATAATAAGGTCTTTGACATTCATTCTTACAGAAGATCATTGTATGATACAATATATCTTGAAGCTGAGCATAGCATTCTTCCCGATAAAAATATTGAGATATTTACCATAGGGAACACCACAACACCGTTGGCAAATCCAATTCGAATAACTTTTAAGCCGAGAATGGATTATAGTATTTCCGAAAAGTATGGTTTATACAGTACAGTTGATTACAATCATTTTGCATTCCAGGGGAACAAATGGGAAGATAATAAGATAACCATTTCCACGAAATATCTTGGTTCATATACCATTCTGGCAGATACCATAAATCCCACCATCAAACCTGTCCAGGTAGACCGGAAAAAGGTAAGTTTTAAAATTGATGATGACCTTGCAGGGATTAAGGAGTATAATGCTACATTGAATGACGAATGGATATTGATGCATTATGATCCGAAACGAAGATTTATCTGGTCCGAAACTTTAGATCTGAACAATCCTTTATCTGGAGCGTTTAAATTAACAGTAGAAGATAATGCTGGAAATATAAACGAATACACTGTTCAAATTGACTAAAAATAAATTATTATCTTATGAAACTAAAAGAAGGAGACAAAGCCCCGGATTTCAAATCTACAGACCAGGATGGCAACCAGGTGAAATTATCAGATTTTAAAGGAAAAAAGCTTGTTATGTATTTCTATCCTAAAGACAATACACCTGGTTGTACCGCTGAATCATGCAATCTGAGAGATAATTATTCGCAATTTACCTCGAAAGGATATGAAATCCTCGGAGTAAGTACTGACTCAGAAAAATCACATCAGAAGTTCATTGAGAAATTTGAATTACCCTTCAGATTGCTGGCTGATGTTGATAAAAGCATTCATGAATCCTATGGAACATGGGTTGAGAAATCCATGTATGGCAGAAAATATATGGGAACTGCAAGGGTAACCTTTATTATTGATGAAAACGGGGTCATTGAGAAAATCATAGAAAAAGTAAAGACCAAAGACCATACGGCTCAGATCCTTTAATAAACAGACATTGATCGATCTATAAATAAATACGTTATAGGAATATATAACGCTTCAGTTTCGGAATATTAAATAAATAAGCTATGTCAAGAGTCCGTCCTGCATTCCGAAAAATTCTGGGAACAATAGGGGTCATAATGGTATTTACCTTATCATGTCCTTTTGTATATGGGCAGGAATATGAGCAAAAACCACCGGATAAAACCAGGATATTGTTTCTGTTGGATGGGTCAGGCAGCATGCTGGCTGAATGGGGCCCCACTCTAAAAATCAATGTGGCCAAAAGATTCCTTGCCCAGTTTGTTGATTCATTACGCACTGATTCCGACCTTGAATTAGCCTTAAGGGTATACGGTCATCAATATCACAGGAAACACCAGAGATGCGATGACAGTAAACTTGAAGTCCCATTTGGGAAGGATAATCACACTCAACTTATTCAAAAACTGAACCAGGTAAATCCCCAGGGGACTACACCATTAGCCTATTCCCTGGAGCAGGCTGCCGGTGATTTCCCTGAGGATGAAAATGCCAGGAACATTATAATAATAATTACGGACGGGATAGAATCCTGTGATGGCGATCCCTGCCAGGTATCACTCGAATTACAAAAGCAGAACATTTTTCTAAGGCCATTTATTATCGGAATTGGCATGGAGAAGAGCTTCGACGAGCAATTTGGATGTATGGGCCAATATTTTGATGCAGAGAATATAACAGGTTTCAGGTCAGCTTTAAAAAAATCCATCGACCAGACACTGGAGAAAACAACCGTGAGCATTGAACTCCTGGATCATCAGAATAATCCTACCATATCTGATGTAAACATTACTTTTGTTAATGACTTTACTGGTAATGCTGCTTATGATTTCATCCATTATCTTGACAGGAATGGAAATCCCGACAGTGTAGAAATTGATGCTGTGGTCTCATATGATATAAAAGTAAATACACTTCCACCAGTTATCGAAGTTGATCCTGAAATAATCCCTGGTCAGCATAATGTGATAAAAATAAAATGTCCACAGGGGACTCTACAGGTTAACCAGAGAAACCATTCAGAATACAAAAAAGATGTGAAGGTACTGGTATACAAACAGGGCAGCGACCAGATCCTCAAATCCCTGAATATAGAAGAAGCGCATGATTTCCTGATAGGGAGGTATGATATCCGGATTACCACTTTGCCTATGATCGAGTTGGAAGATATCCCCATCAACCCTCGTGAATTAAACGCCCTTGATATCCCTGCTCCAGGTATATTAAATATTAAAAGTAGTTTTACAGGAATAGGAAGCCTATATTTACTGCGGGATAATGGTGCTTCAGAATGGGTATATAATTTACCCGATAATCAGTTGGAAACATCTATTACAATACAACCTGGCAACTATAAACTGGTATTTCGAAGTAAAAATGCACTGGGCAGCAAATTTTCAAAGATAAAAACTTTCACCATTCAATCCGGAAGGACCATTGATCTCGTTCTTAACTGATCTTCAGGATATTTTCTCATTGGATAATGGGAAATAAGATATCAGATATTGTTGAAACCTATTTCAATAGATACTGGGAAATAAGACATAGGATATTAATGAAACCTTTCTCAATAGATAATGCAAAAAAATACATCCGATAATAAACGGACTTTTTACAATCACCTGGCCCAAACTACGGAACATCCAATAGGGCTGGAAGTGGATAGAGCTGATGGAATATACTTATACGATAAGGATGGGATGTCTTATATGGATATGATATCAGGGATCTCAGTCAATAATATTGGCCATTCTCATCCTCATGTTATTAAAGCCATACATGATCAACTGAAAAAACATATGCATGTGATGGCATACGGTGAGTTTATCCAGGATGCTCAATCCCGGCTGGCTGAAAAGCTCACAGAAATCCTTCCCGGGAATCTTAATTGTTTTTACCTGGTGAATTCCGGGACCGAAGCCAATGAAGGGGCTATTAAACTTGCAAAAAGGTATACGGGCAAGACTGAGATCATTTCCTGCTATAACGCCTATCATGGGAATACTCTTGGATCATTAAGTATAACAGGCAACGAGCAGAAAAAATATGCATTCAGGCCGTTGATCCCGGGGATCCGGTTTATTCAATTCAACGAAATATCAGACCTGGATATGATTACAGATAAAACAGCTGCTGTGATCATGGAACCAATTCAAGGTGACGCCGGAGTCAGGATCCCTGCCAAAAGCTATATACAGGCATTAAGGCATAGATGTGACAAAACCGGAGCCTTATTGATCCTGGATGAAGTACAAACAGGGTTTGGCAGAACCGGGCAATGGTTTGCCTTTGAACACTTCGATATTATACCTGATATTTTAACACTGGC
>JAHEGY010000190.1 GCA_024644875.1 Cyclobacteriaceae bacterium | reverse complement strand
GCAAATTTTAAAAAATTTTATATTTATATTTAATGATCTTTCAATTAATACCAAAAAAATGATCAAGTCTGCATTTTTAAACTCATCCTGATCGCCTTTTCATTGATCATCGTCCCCGGACAAGCCCAAATAAAATCATGGACTCATTTCAGGGGAAATAACCTCGATGGAATATCGAACTCAGATAATGCCCCTATTAAATGGACAAGCGATTCAAACCTGGTATGGAAAGTTGCAATTCATGATAAGGGCTGGTCATCACCGGTAGTATACGACGATCAGATCTGGATGACGACTGCCACACCTGACGGTGAGAAAATGTTTGCGGTATGTGTAAACTACGAGACAGCTGAAATTATACATGATATCCTGGTTTTTGAACCGGACTCTATATATAGAAAGCATGGTCTGAATTCTTTTGCTACCCCAACACCAGCTATTGAAGATGGACAAGTATTCGTTCATTTTGGACGATATGGAACTGCATGTATCAATGCACAAAATGGTAAGATCAAGTGGCAACGCACAGATATCGAATTCCAGGATATCCAGGGTCCCGGGTCCTCACTATTTATCTACAATAACCTATTGATCCTTCATTGTGAAGGGATCCACAAACAAAGCATCATAGCGCTTGATAAATCTACCGGACAAACTGTATGGCAAACTGAAAGACCCAAGGAAATATATGATAATCTCCAACCAATCGGCAAAAAAGCCTATATAACTCCTATCATAATAAACGTAAATGGTCAGGATCAGCTTATTTCTAATGGTTCTGCAGCTTGTATTGCCTATGATCCGAACACTGGCGAGGAGATCTGGAGGGTTGTAGGTGGGATTGATTCCACCATTTCGATGCCCTTCTCAGAAAATGGACTGGTTTTCTTTTATACTGGATTTGATGTTGATGAAACGGATAAAAAGTATGCAGAATTACTGGCTGTGAATCCGGAAGGTAAGGGTGACATCGGGCTAACTAATGTAATCTGGAGAATGCGAACTCCTATACTACAGTTATTAACACCCCTGGTTAAGGATGGATTACTCTATACTATTGATACTAAAAGTACAATGATGTGCATTGAAGCCGAAACCGGTAATATTATATGGTCAAAAAGGGTCCGCGGAAAATATAATTCATCTCCGATATATGCAGCCGGGAAAATATATTTTTCCTCAACACAGGGAAAGGTTACCGTCATAAATGAAGGCAGGGATCTGGAGATTATTGCCGAAAACGAACTTGAAGGAGAAATATGGACTACTCCGATAATCCTGGACGGAAATATTCTCATCCGAACTAGTAAATATTTATATAAAATCGGAACTTAGAAAGGGAAAGGCAATGAGCGTAAAATCTTTTATTCAGTAGTATTTAAAATTATTAATGGACTGGAGGTTAAATTAGAATATGGACATTGTTTGAAGGATGAAGGAATTCATTCATAAAAGAAGGAAATATTAGGAAACTAAATTTGTTAAACTCATAAATCATTGAATTAAATTAAAAAACACATGAAATTTAATAGAAACCGTCGATCATTTATCAAACTGGCCACACTATCATCAGCTGCGGCCATGATGCCAATTTCTTCAATAAAAGCCAATTCACTAATGGGCAACAGGAAATTCAGAATGAGTATAAATCCCGGTGCCATCGGCGTGAGTGTTAATCAGAATGAACTGCTAGAAGCTGCCGCCAAACACGGATTTGAGGCGATTGTCCCATTTTCTGGCACACTGGCAGAATGGAGTGATGACGAAATAAAGGCGTTTCTTGATGATATGAAATCTAAAAAGATAACCTGGGGTTCAGCAGGATTACCTTATAATTTCAGAGGTGACCAGGATGCTCAGACAAAAGGTATCAACGAATTGCCCAAACATGCCAAAGCATTGGAGAAAGCCGGTGTAACCCGAATGGCAACATGGATTATGCCTACCCATGATTCGCTGACCTACCTGCAAAATATGGAACTGCATGCCACACGGCTTAGAGAAGCTGTAAAAATATTAGGAGACCATGGCATAAGTTTCGGACTGGAATATGTAGGACCTAAAACTCTGATGGCTGCCAAAAAGTTCTCATTTGTACATACGATGGCGGAATGCCAGGAGCTCATCGATGCTATTGGTGAACCAAATATCGGTTTCCAGCTGGACAGTTTTCATTGGTTCTGCGCAGGAGAAACGAAGGATGATCTGCTTGCTTTGAGTAAAGATAAGATAATAACTGTAGACCTCAATGATGCCAGAGCGGGATATTCAGCTGATGAACAGATTGATGGAAAACGTGAATTACCAATGGCTACGGGTGTGGTGGACACTAAATCCTTTATGGAAGCATTGGTGGAAATAGGTTATGACGGTCCAGTCAGGGCAGAGCCTTTTAATCAACCGTTACGGGATATGAATAATGAAGATGCACTTGAGGCAACTTATAATGCCATGAGTAAAGCATTTGCACTGGTCGATTAGAGGATAATATCATCCGGTTTTTTCAGGATTTGCTATAATACTACCTCCAAAAACAGGCAACAAAGCGAGGAAAATTCTATGTTTCAGCCGATAAGCAGTAGTTTTTTATACTAATAAAACTGTTTAAAGAATTTTTTGAAGGGAATAATATGTAACCATATCCCAACAATACCAGTCATATGGGTAAATACTTTTTAATATGTTGAGAAACTATTTAGTAATTGCCTTCCGGAATATTTTCAAACGGAAACTATTCTCTGCCATCAATATAATTGGCTTATCATTAAGTATGTCAACTGGTCTTCTGATCATATTGATGCTATTTGACCTTCTTCAATATGACCAATTCCATGATAAAGAGGATCGTATTTATCGGGTAATTACACGGTCTAACAACTCGGGCGGACTCATTGCAACATCCGCTATGCCTTTGAAAAACACACTTCTGGAAGATTATAATGGTATTGATAAAGTGGTGCGGTTTAAAGGTATGCTCGGAGGTGACATCACATATAAAGATCATACCATACCCCTGGCCGGTTTTTACACCGATAAGGACCTTTTTAGTGTTTTTGGTTTTACGCTTAAAAGCGGCGATCCCAATACTGCACTTAAAAATCCTTTTTCTCTGGTATTGAGTGAGGAAGGGGCCAGAAAACTATTTAAAGATGAAGACCCATTGGGAAAGATTGTTTCATTTAACGACAGGGGGATGAATACCCTAGGTTTCGATTTGGATGTAAAGGATATCATGCTAGGCGATTTCACAGTGACAGGTGTGGTTAATGACATAGAAGGGAAATCTCACATTAATTTCGATATCCTGGTGTCCATGTCCACATTGGAATCATTGATTAACTCTGGTATTGAAGATTATAACATGAATAATTGGAGAGATATCTGGAGTACACATGTCTATTTTTTAGGTTCTGAAGGAAAAACGGAAGCTGAACTTACACGAATCCTGGATAATATATCTCAGGTGAAATATGAATCATATGAAGATTATGAAGCCAGTTTCTATCTTCAACCCCTTACAGAAATCAGCCCCGGGAAAATGCTTAGTAATCCTATGAGTATACGTATGCCTATAGAAGGTTTCTATTTTTTATCAATATTAGCATTGATCATTATATTTTCTGCTTGTTTTAATTATACCAACCTTACAATCGCACGATCGTTATCGAGAATGAAAGAAATAGCACTGCGAAAGATTAACGGTGCATACAGAATGCAGGTTTTTACTCAGTTTACAATTGAGGCGATCATCATATCCCTGATCGCACTGGTGATTTCAATTTTATTACTTCAACTGATAAAACCAGGTTTTTCCGGATTGTGGATTAACAAGTATATGTCCATTGGGCTCGAAGAAAATTTCCTGGCCTATTTCTTTTTCATTGTTTTCAGCATGTTGATTGGGATTCTATCCGGGTTGATTCCTGCCTGGCTGTTATCTTCCTTTAAACCACTTAATATGCTAGGTAATAAAATAACCGGATCAGTAAATAAAAAGGGTGTATTTATTTTTAAAAAACCCTTGCTTGGAAAAACCTTAACAGTTATACAACTTGTTCTTTCCTTGTTTTTCATAATAACCTCTACCCTGCTTTATCTTCAGCTGAAACATTTCGCTCATGCTGAATATGGATTTGGAAAAGAGAACATCATAAATGTTAATTTACGAGGAAATGACCATGAACAGTTTGCCAATGAGTTCTCTTCCTGGTCAGACATCAAAGAAATCTCTGCAAGTTCAATTATGCCAGCAACCTTGGTCAGGGAGGGCGATAAGATATATAAACTGGATGAAACACAGGATTCTCTGTACGTGGACCACATATCAATAGATCAAAATTTCATTAAAAATCTGGATTTTGAGATTATTGCAGGGAACGATTTTAACCAGAAAATAACAGAGGAGAATAAACGATTCATTATTGTAAATGAAAGTGCGGCACGAAAATTTGGATATGAAAATGTCAATGATATTATTGGCGAAAGGTACAGTAAGGTTAAAAGTAATAATGCCGAGGGAAAAGCTGATGAAGTCATTGAGGTGATCGGAATTGTAAAAGATTTTCACTACGATATATTCCAGGACCAGATCGGGCCATTTATGTTCACGTATAACCCTGATGAATACCGCTATCTGAACATAAAGGTTTCCGGACAAAACCTTAATGAAACAGTCGACTTCCTGGAAAGTAAATGGAAAGAACTGGATAAAATTCACACATTTCAATATCAGTTCTTCGACGAACAACTGGCAGACTCACAAGGTATTTTCAGTGATGTACTTTCTATCGTAGGATTTGTGTCCCTGATTGCTATTGTTATTGCCGCAATGGGACTTTTAGGTATGGCTACCTACAGCGCCGAAACTAAAATAAAAGAAATTGGAATTCGAAAAGTTCTTGGAGCGTCAGTCCGTGGTATCTTGATGCAAATCTCGAGAGGATACATATATATGTTACTCATAGCCATTGTTATAGCTACTCCCATAGCTTATTTCCTTAATAATACATGGCTCCAATTCTTCGCGATACGGATTAATTTCAGCATCTGGATACTCGCATTTGGAGTATTATTATTGCTCACTCTGGGATTACTTGCAATAGGTTCTCAAACATTGAAAGCCGCTATGACCAATCCGGCAAATACATTAAGAGATGAATAATCGTCCAGCTTAGAAATGAATAATTATCCAAGGGATTTTTATTAACTTGAATACATTAACTTGATAGTGGTTGCTTTTATTCCTTCAAATTTATAATTTATTGTTTAATCAATTTTTTATATAATGAAGACTAAAAATAATAATATACTAGTGTTACTATGCTTAATGACATTTTTCTTAATTGCTTCAGGTTATACTTTGCTCCAGGACGACTGGGTTGTTCCAGAAAAGTACAAGAATATGGAAAATCCTTATACCCAGGTTGAAGATGAGGATGAAATTGGCAAGGATCTGTATTCAATGCATTGCAGGTCATGTCATGGGAAGACTGGATTAGGCGATGGGTCCAAAGCATTTGAATTAGAATCAGACGTTAAGGATTTTACCTCTAAAACATTTAAATCACAGTCTGATGGGTCAATCTATTTTAAAATAATTATAGGACGTGATGAAATGCCAAGCTTTGATAAGAAGATAAGGGAAGAAGAAGATCGATGGATGCTGGTAAATTATGTAAAAAGTTTTTAGTGTTTTTTTTGAGGGGCGGGCTCCGATTGGATCTATCCTCTTTCTTTGCAAGTATATTGGATGCTTATTTTTTTATTATTCTAATTGTACATTCAAAGTGCCATAAAAATAGTATTTTATAAAATTCACATAAATCAATTATCATGAGAACATTATTTATCTTTTTATTCCTATTTCCGCTTTCATCTGATCCATTTGCCACTAAAGCAGAGATGCCGGAAAATCCAGATAACGATCCTGATATTACTTTAG